>NZ_JAZHPF010000001.1:300000-471406 GCF_036543075.1 Deinococcus sp. YIM 134068 | reverse complement strand
CCAGGGTAAGCCTGACCCTGAGCCACTGAGCGGACGAAAACGCCCTCATACTGTACTACAAACAACGCTCGAAGTCGGCTGGCAGCTCGTTTTTCGTTCGCCCTCATAAAATCTGTCAGGCCGTCAGGGGTGCCGCCACAGCGTCCAACCGGGCGGGAAGTCAGACGGTGACAGGAGGTCACAGGAGACAAGGTGGGCGTGAGCGTGCGGCGGTTGCGATGGGTCCCGGCTCCCGTGTTCCAACTTCACGAAAGCATCGACCGTCACGGCGGCGATGGTCCCCCAGATGAACGCGTTCTGACCGTGGCAGAGAACGTCCAACCTGGGTTCAGCAGGAGGGGTGAGGGTGTATTCGTAGACCGTCGCATCCTGCCCCCAACGTGAAACGGCTTCCTCCCACCGTTCCAGAGCAACCCGCTTGCGCTTCCGCTTGCTGTCCTTGTTGCGGTCCCCAATCCTGACCTCCCCATCGGGCGTCACGATGACGAGTCTCCGGCTCCCGAGACTCTGATAAAATACCTTGCGAACGTAAGGAGATTCACCGTTAATTTTGGCGTTTGACACTACCTTAGGGGCCACTCTTACCCCTCCTTTCTTTTGCCGCCCTTGCCGGGGCGGTTCCTTCTTGCCTAGTTTGCGCTTCTGTCATACATTCCACCAGATCAGCGAACAGTTCTTTTTAATCTTTACATTACGCCCTCAACCGTGGGTGTCTATCGAGCTACCGATGACGTAATATATGGTCGTATACGGCAAAATTTCGGATGTCCATCTAATTTAAGCCCTTTACCGGAACATTCGGCACAGTAGAAGCAAAAACACCGCGCCCACACGCTAATTTCTAAGGTGTTCATCTAGGGACGCAATTTCAGTCACTCTATCCCACGAACTACACGACACGTCACTCAGTCTGAGAGCTATGATTAGTCAAAAGCTGATCTTCTGATACATAAAAGTGTTTCGCTAGCGAAACGGTTCGAGTTTTTGGAACTGAACTGCTATTGACATCTCCAGATGAGCCTAGACGGAAGTCATATTGCAAACGAGGCACTGGGACGACGTACACCCCCTGCCCTCTCCATCCCCAGCCCCGGCTCGCTGTCGTCCACAGGCCGAGGGCAGGTCGGGTATTCGCTCACCTTTGCCCTCGCTCACCCCTTCCTGACCTTCCTGTGCAGTTTTGGGGTATGTCCCGGTGATGGCTAGGCGGGAGCAGGGGCTGTCGCTGGGGCAGGTCGGAACTTGCTTAAGGTGTTACAGGGCTTAAACACTCCGATGAGATGTGTAACACTCTGCCCATGCCCATGACCCCCAACACCCTTCCCGCCGTCGCCTACTACCGCGTCTCCACTGCCAAGCAGGGACAGAGCGGGTTGGGGCTAGAGGCCCAGCGTGCCGCCGTGCTCGCCTACGCCAAAGCACAGGGGCTAGAGGTGGTCGATGAGTTGACCGAGGTGGAGACGGGGACCCGGAAGCGGGCGCGGCCCCAGTTAGCAGCCGCCCTAGAGCGGACACGGCGTGTTGGGGGCGTGCTGCTGATCGCCAAGCTGGACAGGCTGGCCCGTAATGTCGCCTTCGTCGCCTCACTGATGGAGAGCGGTGTTCGGTTCGTTGCCGTCGATATGCCGGAAGCGGACAACCTCACCATTCATGTGATGGCGGCTGTGGCCGAACGGGAAGCCGCGTTGATCTCCGCCCGCACGAAGGCGGCGTTAGCGGCTCGGAAGGCACGCGGTTTGACGCTCGGCAAGCCTGAGAACCTAACCGCTGAGGCGAGACAGGCGGGGGCCACGGCGACGAAGACGGCGGCGACGGCGGCAATGAGGTGCCCTGCGGCTTACGCTCACAACCTCCGGGGGCAAGGGCACAGTCTGCGCGAGATTGCCGCACAGCTTCAGGAACACGGCTTCAGGACGCGGCAAGGTGGCGACTGGTCAGCAGTGCAGGTCAAGCGCATCTTGGACCGGACCTCATGACCTCATCTTCACCGGACCCGCCCGCTTCCGCGTGAGGCGGGTTCTTACCGTACTGGACGGCAGAAGGAAGGTGCGGCTTTAGTTGTGCCAACCCTCCTGACTCCTGACCGTGTACTGTAGCCCATGCGTCGATTCGTGGTTTACACCCGTGTGAGCACGGGCGGGCAGGACGACAACACCTCTCAACCCGTCCAGTTGGCCGCGTGTCGGTTCTTCGGGGAGGAGCAAGGTTGGCAGTTGGATCAGACGATTCACGACACGAAGTCCGGGTCCAGTTTCCATACAAGGAAAGGTGTTCAAGACGTGCTGACCCTCGTGGAGTCGGGGCGCGTGAGTGATGTGGTGTTCTTCCGTATTGACCGCGTAGGGCGTGACGGCGAAGTTATTAAAAAGTTCGTCGGAGACATCTATAAATATGGAGGAGCAGTCTCCATCGTCAGCAAGAATCAAACGTATCCGAGTGCGGCCAAATGTATTAGAGACAACTTCTTTGAAGTGGCAGTTGCTGAGTACGAATTGATGACCATTCGGGAGCGAATGGTCGAAGGTAGAATGCACCTATTCCAAGCCGGGAGCGTACACGGGCGGCTCCCCTTCGGCTACGAAACAAAGAAGATTACAAGGAGTCAGGACGGCTATTCAAAGAAGTTCAAGGAAGCTGTTATTATTGAGAAGCACGCCGAGTCTATTCGGGAAGCGTTGATTAGGTTTGTGGAGTTCAGGAGTCTTATTAAGACGGTACGTTGGCTCAACCGCCACCCCGAGTACATCGGTCAGGAAGGGGAGGGAGGCCGATTCACGACAAAAGTAGTGCTTCAAATCATCCGAAACGCCATGCTCTACGCTGGAGAGCCGTTTGAGCAAGTGTTCTCCGGCGTTAAGCGTCAGTTCAGGCTTCCTCCCATCATCGACCTTGAATTAGCCGTCAGGGTGAATGAGGCGGAGTTGCTGAGAGAGCGGGTCACAGAAGAGAGCAAGCCGGGTCCGTTCCGGGGACTGGTCTACTGCGAAAATTGCGGCGAGCGCGCATATATCCGGAGGTCTGAAGCATATGGTAAGGCGAAGCAGTTTCTTATGTGCGCGTCTTATGACCGTAAGCTTAAGAAGCGTGCTGCTGGACGTTCTGACGTTGCTGATACTAAATGTCTCTCAACAATTGGCGTGGGCGTTCTAAGAAGTAAACTTGACGACTATTTGAAACAATTCGATGATGAGGAGTACGGCACTAAACACGAGTGGGTTGTGGTGGATCAAGTCATGAGTTTTTATGAGCTTGAGGATGATATTAAAGCGTTCAAAGTTAAGCGCGAAGAATTTAAAATGAAGCGAAGCGATCTCATCAAAACTTTGACGCAACATGGTCACTACGAAGAGATTGCCTCTGAGGTCAATTATCAATTAAAGACGATTGTGAATGAGTCTGACACGTTGGCCGAGCAGTTGAGTACTCTTGAGAATAGGCGCAAGGTACGGCGACTTGTCTTGACTCGACTCGGAGTAAACGTGGAACGGCTCAAGATCAACGTTCCAACTATACGGGAAGAGGACGGATCGTTTGTAGTCGGGAAGGGGATGAAGCTTGCCACACGCGAAGAGGCAGAAAGCTGTGTTCGTGACGTTGTGCGGGAGCAGGTGTTCTGGCAAGGGGTGAATCTTGACCCGCTGAAGGACACGCGGCGAGAGCTTGAGGCATACGCGGCGACGGCAAGAGGCAAGACGCCCCCTCCGATGACCGAACACCTCTCCCGGCGCGTGGAACGGCTGAAAGATGCCCTCAACGCTGAAGACTGGGGAGAGGTCAATCGGCTCATGGTGGAGCTTGGCTTGAGATTCGTTGTCCCCTTCGCAGAGAGGAGCACCTCAAAGCGGCGGGCGGCTGTGCGGGTTGTGGTGGACTTCGCCCCGCTTGAGGACGCTTTGACCGGGACTGGAGGAGCCGGAGGCACGGGGGGCGGCTCCGGCGACGGTGGAGGGTCAGTAGGCGGCTTGCTCAGGTCAAGTTGTGCCGTCGCGCCCATTGGTATGAATGGGAGAAGGCTCAGGGGTTGGCGTAAGCCAGAAAGAGTGAAATAGACAAAAGCATGGCCCTCGCAATGAAGCCGGGGCCATCTTTTATTGAGCAGGAGGAACCGTGTGGATTTATTCCCCCGTCGGCCCGTACCTGTGCTCCCCCGGCAACTCCGCCCCCTCGTGGACGGCGCGGGCGACTGCCGAGGCGAGGGGCAGGTCGGCGGCGGCGTACCAGCCCTCTTCCAATTCACCGCCCCGTTTGCGGTAGACGCAGAGGGTGGGGCCGTAACTGCACGCGCCGAGGCAGCCGCTCTCTGTGAGACGAATGGAGCCGCCCGTTTTGTAATAGGCCAGGCCGTCGCGCTCCAGGTGGTTCCACAGGGCGCGGTAGAGCAGCGCCGAGCCGCGCGTCTGACAGCTCTTGCCCTGACAGACGAGCAGATGGCCGGAGGTCTTGAAGTAGCGGGAGGGCAAGGGGTCAGTCCTCCGGGATGACGAGGGGACGGCCCCCGTCCTGAACGACGCGCGCCCGTAATCCGTAGGCGGCGGAGAGGTGGGGTGGGGTGAGCACTTCGCCGGGCGTCCCCTCCGCGAGGACGCGGCCCCCGTGCAGCAGCAGCAGGCGGTCGGCGCGGGCGGCGAGGTTGAGGTCGTGCAGGACGGCCACCACGCCCAGCCCCCCGGCGGCCTCGCGGCGGACGTGGCGGATCACGTCCAGCCCGTAGGCGAGGTCGAGGTGGTTGGTCGGTTCGTCCAGCAACAGGAAGCTGGGTTCGGCGGCGAGGGCGCGGGCGAGACTCACGCGCTGCCGCTCCCCGCCCGACAGCTCGGAGACGCGGCGGCCCTCGAAGCGGCGGGTGTCGGTGCGGTCGAGCGCGCCCGTCACGGCGTCCTCGTCGGCCTGGGTCCACGGGTGCGTGGGGATGAGGCCCCACTTCCAGCCCCCCGCCCCCCGCCCCAGCGCCACCACGTCCCGCACGCGGGCACCCTCCGGCAACGCCTCCCCCTGCGCGAGGTAGGCGAGCGTCCGCGCCCGCTGGGGCCGGGACCACGCGCCGAGCGGACGGCCAGAGAGCCGCACCTCCCCCGCCTCCGGCACGCTCAGGCCCAGCAGCGCCCGCAGCAGCGTACTCTTCCCCGCCCCGTTCGGCCCGATCACGGTGGCGAACTCCCCCGCCCGGAAGACGGCACTCACCCCCCGCACGGCGGGATAGCTCCCCGCCCGAACGTGCAGGCCCCGCGCCTCCAACGTGTCCACGCTGACGGCTGATAGCTGATCGCTGACGGCTCTACCCATCCCGCCCCCGCCGCAACAACCACAGGAAGAACGGCCCCCCCAGCAGCGTCGTCACCACCCCGACCTGCGAGAGGATCGTCGTGCGCGCGAGGAGATCGGCGAGGACGAGCAGCGCCCCGCCCAGCAGCGCGCAGACGGGCAGCAGAACGCGGTGGTTCGCGCCCCACACCAGCCGGACGACGTGCGGCACGATGAGACCCACGAAGCCGATGATCCCCACGTAGGCGACGGCGGCGGCGGTGGCGGCGCTCGCGGCGAGGACGACGAGGAGCCTCAGCCGCTCCACGGGCACGCCGAGACTGCGGGCCGTGAGGTCGCCGAGTTGCAGGGTGTCGAGCGCCCGCCCGAGCAGGACGAGCACGCCGCACCCGGCCAGCGCGTAGGGCAGCACCGTCCCCACGTCCCGCCACCCGCTGAAGCCGAGGTCGCCCAGCGTGTACGCGAGCACCTGCCGCGCCCGGTCCTCGCCGCGCAGGATGAGGAAGGTGGTGAAGGCGCTCAGGACGCTCCCCACGACCACGCCCGCGAGGATGAGCCGGGTGGGCGGGAAGCGGCGTCCCTCCCGCGCGAGGGCGAGCGTGACCGCGACCGCCGCGAGGGCCACCACGAGCGCCGCGAGGGGAATGGAGGTGCGCGGCCACCCCGCCACGATGCCCACCGTCGCCCCCAGCGCCGCCCCACTTGCCACGCCGAGGAGGTAGGGGTCCGCGAGCGGGTTGCGGAACACGCCCTGAAACGCACCTCCGCACACCGACAGGCACGCGCCCACGACCACTCCCATCACCACGCGCGGCAGGCGAATCTGCCACACGATCACGTCGTTTCCGGCCAGTTCCGCGCCCGTCAGCCCCCGCCACAGCGCCCCCAGCACCTCGCCGGGCGGGATGGTCACGCTCCCCAAGCCGACCGCGAGCACGATCACGGCGCACAGACCCGCCACGAGCGCCGCCGTCCGACCATAGAGCCGGGGCCGGGAGGAGGGCAGGGTGAGCGGGTGTTCCTCGCGCTGGAGGCTCATGGAAGGGAGGGAGGGGTGAGGCGTTGGGGCATAGGGTTCGTTCTCCTCCCCGCGCGGCAAAGGAAACACCGCCCTGCGAGGGGGCGGCGGGGTCACGTCCAGGGTTCACCCACGGCGGGGCGGGAACCGGGCGCGCGCCTCCATGCCGCGAGAGGTCAGGCTGCGCGGGCCGACTCCAGTGAGGAGCTTCGGCCCGGACGGGGTGGGTATTCGGACTCACGGCCCCCAGGGGGCACGTTCACCGTTGCGCGACAGTGCCGGACTTCCACCGGCTTCCCCCACCCGCGTCCGCGTCACTCTAGCCCCGGCCAATGCCGCCCTACTGTGATCGCGGTCCTCCGTTCCGTTGATGGGAGGAGGGCACCCCATCAACTCCACTCCGACCGCTCACTGCCACGGTTGCTCGCTCCGCTCGGGCCTGACACATTGAGGGGAAGCACCTCAACTTGTCAGGCCACCGCTATGAGCGGCCCTCCTCCCCCACCGGGCGCGCGAGTTCGGTCAGGCGCTCGCCAATCACGGCGGTCAGAGCCTTGATGCTCCCACTCGGCGCGATAGGTGCCCCGAAACGCACCACCCAGCGCCGCCCCACCCGGCTGAGGCCCACGGGCAATACGGGTGCCTTGCCCTTGAGCGCGAGGAGGGCCACGCCGCCCCGCAGCTCCTCCGCGCCGCGCGTGCCCTCCGGGAAGATGCCGAGCGTGCCGCCCCCCTGAAGGATGCGGAGGCTGGTCCGCACCGCGCCGAGGTCGTTCGCCTGACGGTCCACCGGGAACGAGCCGCCCGCCCGGATGATCTGGCCGATCACGGGCACGAACAGTTCCTTTTTCGCCATGAATTGCAGGTAGCGCCCCGGCGGCAGGCTGTGCGCGATGATGAAGGGGTCGAAGCCGCTGCGGTGGTTGCCCGCCACGATGAGCGGCGTGCCCGGCGGCGGCACATGCTCCCGCCCGTGAACTTCGATGCGCTGCCCTTGCAGGAAGATGGGCAGCGTCGTCACGCGGACAATAGCGCGGTACACGAGCGGGTTGACATGGGGTGCCCGGAGCGCCTCGGCGGGCGGGGTGGCGGGGCGGACATCACTCATGGGGGGAGGATACGCCGGGGTGGGGTCGCCAGTCGCCCGTTCTGAGGTCGGAGGAACGGCGGCTCACCGTCCGCCAGGCACAACTCTCCAAAGCGTGTTCAAGACGTTGGGTGTGTTGCCCCTCCCCCCTTGCGGGGGAGGCCGGGTGGGGGGTGGCAAGCGCAGCTTGCCCGACGACCTCCCCTCAATACGGCTCGTCGTCCGCCTCTTCGTCGTCCTCTTCTCCCGCCGCGTCGCCTTCCTCGTCCTCCGCCCCCGCCCCCGCCCACTCCCCGGCCAGCACGGCGCGCACGGCCTCGATGCGCTCGCGGCAGGCGGCGTAGGCGGCGCGGGCCTCCTCTAGCAGAGGCAGCACGCGGTCGAGGTCGGCGTCCCCGCTCTCCAATTCGGCGGCGATGCGGGAGAGCCGCGCGTAGGCCTCGCGGTAGGAGAGGGCGGGCGGGGCGTCGGGCATCCCTCCGAGGATAGCGTTCCTCTGCTGGGCCGCTACCCTGGGCCATGACCGTCACACCGCCCACCCACACGCACTTCGACTTCTCCACCCTCGCCGCCGCCGACCGCTACAAGCTGCTCTCCGGGGTGGTCGTGCCGCGTCCCATCGCCTGGGTAGGGACGCTGGGCGCGGACGGCTCGGTCAATCTCGCCCCCTACTCCTTCTTCGGGCTGATGGGATCGGACCCGGCGGTCGTGGCCTTCGCGCCCGGCGACCGCGCGGACGGCACGCCGAAGGACACGGCCCTCAACATCGGCTCCGGCGGAGAGTTCACCGTCAACCTCGTGAGCGCCGACCTCGCCCCCCTGATGAACGCGACCGCCACCGACTTCCCGCACGGCATGGGCGAGGCAAGGGCGCTGGGCGTACCCCTCGCCCCCGGCGTGAGCGTTCGCGTGCCGCGTGTGGCCGCCAGCCCCGCGAGCCTGGAATGCCGCGAGGTCCAGACCGTGCAGCTTGGCCGCACCCGCGTCATCCTCGGCGAGGTATTGGGCCTCCATCTGCGGGAAGACGCCTTGCAGGACGCCGCCCGCCACCACGTCCACACCGCTGCCCTCGATCTGGTGGGGAGGATGGGTGGGCGCGGAACGTACACGTACACGCGAGAGACGTTTCACCTCGACCGGATGAGCTACTCGGAGTGGCAGGCACAGCAGGAAGAGGGGACGCGGTAGGCGGGACGCGGGTCAGGGCTTTTCCTGCGCCCCGCGTACCCTAGACCATGCCCTTCCTCGTCCGCCCCGCCACCCCCGCCGACGCCCCGGCCATCGCCCACATCCACGTCACGAGCTGGCGGGAGACATACACGGGGTTGATGCCGGAGGACTTCCTAGCACGGATGACGGACGAGGCGGCCCGCGAGCGGCGGGAGGCGTTCTGGACGCGGCACCTCGGCACGGAGACGGGTGAGGTCGTCCTCGTCGCCGAGCGGGAAAGGGAGGTCGTCGCCTTCGCCTCGGCTGGCCCACCGCGCGACCATCCCGGCGTGGACGCGGAGCTGTTGACCATCTACGCGCTGAGGGCGGCGCAGGGGCGGGGAGTGGGCCGCGCGCTCATGTAGGCGGTGGTTCGTGAGCTGGAGGAACGCGGCTTCCGGTCGCTGGCCCTGTGGGTGCTGGACGTGAACCCCACCCGCGCCTACTACGCCCACCTCGGCGGGCGGGAGGACGGCGAGAAGACGGAACCCCTGCCCGGCGGCGGCGAATTGCGCGAGGTGCGTATGGTCTGAGATGACCTCGCGCGGCTAAAATAAGACCATGACCGACCCCGCCCCCAAAGCGATGAGCGTGGAGGAGTACCTGCGGACGGAGGAGAAAAGCCCGTACAAGCGCGAGTACGTGGGCGGCTTCGTCTACCCGCTGCACGCGCAGGCTGGGGCCGGTCGCCCTCACGTCCTCATTAGCGGGAACATTTTCGGCGTGCTGTATCTGGACGCTCTTCGCGCAGGGTGTCGCCTGTATCAGAACGATATGAAACTCAGGGTGGAGGACAGCGCCTCGTTCTTCTCCCCCGACGTGATGCTCGTCTGCGACCGGGACAGCGGCGACAACGACGCGGAAACCTCCCCTTGCTTCCTCGTCGAAGTCCTCTCGCCCAGCACCGCCTCCCACGACCGCTTCGGCAAATACGGCGTGTACACGTCCATCCCCTCCCTCCAGACGTACCTGATCGTGGAGCAGAAGGAACGGCGCGTGTACGCCTACGGGCGGCGCGAGGGCGGCTGGGACTTGCAGGACGTGAGCGGCAGCGGCAGCGTAGATATTCCGTGTTTGAACCGCGCGCTGACGCTGGACGAGATTTACCTGGGCGTGTTGTAGGCAGGCCGGACAGCCCTCACCGCCTCAGCTTGCGCGCCGCCTCGTCCGGCGTGATCTCGCCGCGTTCCAGCCGCTCCAATACTTCGGATTGGGGGTCGGCGGCTTCAGGCTCGTAGCCGATGGCGCGCAGCAGCGTGTCGAAGCGGGCGCGCACGGTCGGGTAGCTCAGGCCCAGCACGCGCTCCACTTCCTTGAGGTTGCCGCGCACGCGGATGTAGAGACGCAGGAATTCCAGATTCTCCGGCGACAGCGTGGCAAATTCGTTGAGATCGAAGACGCCGCGCACGGTGACGCCGCTCGTCGGGAAACGCAATTCGGTGACGAGGGGGGCCTCGGTCTCGTCGGGGAAGGGGAGGGGAAGGGGTCTGGGCATGGGTCACTCTATGAGGAGAGCGGAGGGCGGAGGTCTGTTCACCTCAACCCTCCGCCGACCGTCTCACTTCAGCGAGAGCTTGACGCTGTTCCCCTCGCCGTCCTCCGCGTCGATCAGGTCGCCGGGGGGCGGGTCGGCCTCGATGAGGAGTTGCAGCGCCTCCACGCTCAGGCCCGCGCGTTCCAGCGCCCGGAGGCCGTGGGGGGGAATGAGTTTGTGCAGGTGCGGCGCGAGGCTGACGGGCAGGTTCGCCTTGTACTCGTCGCCCTCGCCCGACTCGACTTCCACACGCAGGATGCGGGGGGAAGCCGTGTTCCGTTGAAACGGGCCACCGTTCATGGTTCCCACGACCTCTCCAACCCGGCCCACCATCGAACCCACGCTGTCCATCAGGCCCTCCACATCTGAGAAGCTGCCGTTGTAACGTCTGCCTCCCCGGTCCGTTCCCCGCCACTCGCCGGAGAATTGCGGCGGGCGGGGCGGGAAGGGTGGCGGCGGTGGCGTCTCGCGCACGCCGCGCAAGAGCAGGAGTTGTTCGGCGACCTGCCCTGTGTCCAGTTCCGTGCGGGCGAGCAGGGAGGCCACGAACTCGCGGTCGGGGTCCGTCAGGGCGAGTTTGGGACTCAGGGCGGCGAGCAGCGGCGCGGCGTCCTCCAGGCTCAGGCGTCCGGCGCGCACGAGGTCGAGCAGACGTTTGACTTTCTCCCTCATGGCCTCACCTCCCCTCCGCCGTCAACATGAGCTGCCCGGCGGTCACGCGACACGAGAGGTTGGCCGCCCCGTCCCCGATCTGCCCGGAGTGGCGGGCATTCATGAAGCCACCGCTCTTGCTCGTGGGGAAGTTCGCCATGAAGCCGCCCACCGTCACCTCGGCGTTCACGCGGACGCTACTGCCCGGCAACAGGCGGAGGCTGACGTTGCCCGCGTTCACCTCGACCCGGTGATCTCCACCCGTGAGGCACCCGGTCCAGCGCAGGTTCCCGCCGTGGACGCTGGCATTCAGGGTTCGCGCGCCCTCCAGGCTCAGCCCGCCGCCGTGGACGCTGAGGTGGGCGGGACCGCTCATCTCGTCGGCCTTGAGGTTGCCGCCGTGGACATCGGCCCGCAGGCTCGCGGCGCGGCCCATGCGGGCGTTGCCACCGTGGACGCTCACCCGCGCCTCGCCCGCAAGGTCGGGCAACTGGAGGTTGCCGCCGTGAACGCGCGCCTGTACATGCCGGGGCGTGAAGGGCAAGGTGAGGATGACCTTGACCGACTGGCCGTGACCGTTCTGCCGCCTGAGCCGCATGACCTTCCACCCGTCCGCCGAGGCCGCCAGCGTCACCTCGCCGTCGCGGTTGGCGCTCAGGTGCGGGGCCGTCACCGACGGGTCGTTCAGGACGGTCAGGCTGTAGCCATGCACATGCAGGTCGAGGTCGGGTGGGGTCTCCCCGGAGCTTTCCCCGGTTGTGGCCGGAGAACTGTCGTCCGCCGCCGCCTGAGCGGGTGCCGCCTCGTCCACCTCCAGCAGCCCCGCCGCCTCCTCGGGGGTGAGTTTGCCCTCGGCCACCAGACGCTCCACCTGCGCGCGGAAACTCTCGTTCTCGTGCTCATTCATGCGCTCCTCCTTTGGGAGAATAGAAACACGCCCTTAAACTTATGTCAATACCGGCTTTCTATCTTGTGCAAAAGCCTTGGAGAAAACCATGTCCCAGTCGGCTCTGTTCACCTCTGTAAGCCAAATGGCGTGCCCGCTGCTGGAAGGCCAGACTTTCTATTCCTCAAACCTCCCCGTTCTGGTCCGACGTGCGGGTATCCTTCGCCCCATGACCCAGCCCCTCCCCGACCTGACGCCCGCGCAACGAACCGAGGTGGAGCTGCTGTCGCGCGGTAAGCAGGCAAAATCCCGCGTGCTGCGTGAATTGGGCCAGGCCGAGACGCCCGAGGCCGCCCACGCGCTCCTGCTGCGGCTCGGCCTGTGGTCGGAGGCGCGGACGCCCTACGCCGACCGCCTCGGCGCGGCCCTGACGCCCGTGACACTGGATGTCCCCGACTTCACCGAAGAAGACCGGCTCGACCTCACCCACCTTCCCGCCTTCGCCATCGACGACGAGGGCAACCGCGACCCGGACGACGCGGTGGGCATCGAGCGGCTGGAGGGCGGCCTGACCCGATTGTGGGTGCATGTGGCGGACGTGGCGGCCCTCATCGCGCCGGACAGCCCCCTGGACCTGGAGGCGCGGGCGCGCGGCGCGACCCTCTACCTGCCCGACCGGACCATCGGGATGCTGCCGGACGCTCTGGTGGAGCGCACGGGCCTGGGCCTGAGCGAGACCGGCCCGGCCCTCTCCATCAGCCTCGACCTGGGTGCGGACGGCAACGCGGACGCGGTGGACGTGGCCCTGACGCGGGTGCGGGTCACGCGATTGACATACACGGAGGCACAGGCACGGCTGGAGGCGGGCGAGGACCCCTTCGTGACGCTAACCCAGTTGGCCCGCGCGAGCCGCACGCTGCGCGAGTCGGAGGGGGCGCTCTCCATCGACCTGCCCGAGGTCCGGGTGAAGGCCGACGAGGAGGGCGCGACCGTGACGCCGCTGCCCAAGCCGGAGATGCGCTTCGTGGTGCAGGAGTGCATGACGCTGGCGGGGTGGGGGGCGGCCATCTACGCCGACGACCACTCCCTTCCGCTGCCCTTTGCCACGCAGGACGCGCCGACGCGGGACGTGCGGGGCGATACCCTCCCGGCCCACTGGGCGCGGCGCAAGACGCTGGCCCGCACCCGCTTCCAGCCCGCGCCGGGGCCGCACAACGGGATGGGGCTGGACCTCTACGCGCAGGCGACCAGCCCGATGCGCCGCTACCTCGATCTCGTGGTCCACCAGCAGCTTCGCGCGGCGCTGACGGGGGCCGAACCTCTGACCGGCAAGGCGGTCGCCGCCCGCGTCGCCGAGGCGGGGATGAACGCCGACGCCACCCGGCAGGCCGAGAGGTTGAGCCGCCGTCATCACACCCTGCGCTTCATTACGGCCCAGCCGGAGCGCGAGTGGGACGCCGTGGTGGTGGACCGTCGCGGCCCGCAGGCGACGCTCCTGATCCCCGACCTCGCCCTCGACCTGCCGCTCAGCACGCCCGCCCCGGCGGGGACGGCGCTGCGGGTGCGGCTCTCGGACGTGAACCTCCCCACGCTCGGCGTGCGGGTGCGGGTCGTCCAGCCCGCGTGAACCCACTCCGAGCCGCGTCGTAAATCGGATTCACCTTTCATTCATCTCGCCGCCGTCGTGTTTACACTCTGAGCCATGAAAGCGACGGCCTCCGACATCGTGTCCCTCAGGATGAGCCATTGCCGGGCAGAACACGCCGCGTCTGGGGAGCAGTATCACCTCGCGGTCATGCACTACCGCGCGTGTCTGGAGGCCGCCGAGCGCCGCGAGGACTGCCGCGCCGTGGAGTTCTTCGCCCTGAAGCTCGCCGCCTGCTACGAACAGATGGGGTTGGAGGAGAAGGCCGCGCACTTCCGCGCGCTGGCGTGTACGGGCGACCCGCCGCTGCTCGGGTGAAAGTCAGACGATGCTCGGCTCCAAGCGTCTCAATGAAGCCATGCACCTCCTGTTTCGCTCGCTGCCACCTCTCATGTTGGCTGCCGTCGGGGTCGCAAATGCCGCAACGCTGACGCTCTCCCCCGGTCAGACGGGCCGACTGGGCGACTTCACCCTGACGGTGCTGCGGGTGCAGGACAGCCGCTGCCGCCCCGACGTTCAATGTGTTCAAGCGGGCGAGCTGAGGGCCAGCGTCCTAGCGAGAGAGGGGAACCACGTCGCCCTGCTGCATTTTTCTCTGCCAGCGCCGCTGGTCACCACCGCGATAGATGGACGCTGGCTGGAACTTCGACTCGAAGCGAGCACCTACGACCGTCCACCGCGCCTGACCTTCGGCGAATGGCCGCGTTAGCAACGGGATTCAGCAGTCGGACGCAGCTTCTCAGTCCAACGAGAACTCACAACCTTCGCCCTTCCGCTTCGTCATTCTGCGGTTCGGAAGAAGGAGTGAAAGGAGAACTTTTCCCCAGGTCCTTCCGTCCTACCTGAAGTCCTGAGTTGCCGTTCCCGTCACCTTCCCCCCTCCCCTGGGTGAGACAATGCGCGCCGTGAGCACGACCCCCCCCGCCTCCCCCACCGCCGCGCACCTGACCCCGACAGAGCCGACGCCGCGCGAGCTGGGCTTCACCATGCCGCCCGAGTGGGCACCCCACGCGGCGACGTGGATGAGCTGGCCGCAGGGCGACGAGCTATGGTTCGGCCACCTGGAGGGCGTACGCACCGAATTCGCCGAGCTGGTGCGGACGATTGCCCGCTTCGAGCCGGTGCATCTGCTCGTCCGCGATGAGGAGAGCGAGGCGGATGCGCGGGGGCGGTTGGGCGAGGGCGTGGACGTGACTCTCCACCGCGTCCCCCTCGACGACGTGTGGATTCGGGACAACGGGCCGATCTTCGTGACTCGGGGGACGGACCTCTCCCTCGTCAACTGGCGCTTCAACGCCTGGGGCGGCAAGTTCCATTTCAGCCATGACGACGAGGTGCCCGAGCACGTGGCCTCGTTCCTCGGGGTCGCCCACTGGGACCGTCCCGAGGTGCTGGAGGGCGGCGGGCTGGAGGTCAACGGCGGGGGCGTGGGCCTGACGACCCGCTCGTGCTTCCTGACACAGACGCGCAATCCGGGGGTGACCGAGGAAGACTACGCGGCCCTGCTGCGAGACACGTTGGGGGTGGACAAGCTGCTGTGGCTGGACGGTGGGCTGGAGAACGACCACACGGACGGCCACATCGACACGATCACCCGCTTCACGGACGAGGCGACCCTCGTGACGAGCGTGGCGGAGGACGAGGCAGACGCAAATTACGCTGTCATGGCGAAGAATCTGGCCGACCTGCGGGGCATGACGGACCTGAACGACGAACCCTTCCGCGTCGTGGAATTGCCCCTCCCGGCGAACCGGCTGGAGGGGGCGGAGGGCCGCCTGCCGCCGACCTACGCGAACTTCTACATCGGGAACGGCTTCGTGGTCGTGCCTTGTTACGGCGACCCGAACGACGGGCGGGCGCTGGACATCCTGCGGCCCCTCTTTCCGGGGCGCGAGGTGGTTGGCCTGATGAGCCGGGCGATCATCGAGGGTGGCGGCTCCTTCCACTGCATGACCCAGCAGCAGCCCGTGGGGGAGCCGTGGACGGGGGAGTGATCACTCTCGGTGACGGGTACGAGGCCCGCCCGATCACGCTGGGGACGTACCGCGAGGCGTGCGCGCGGCTGGAGGGCCACATCTTCGGCGGCAATTCTCTCTACGCCTTCGACCCGCCGACCAAGATGCCGCCCCCCCTCGGCGAGAGCTTCCAGTGGGGCCTCTTCTGCGGCGAGGAGCTGATCGGCTGGCACCACGCCCACCAGCAGGACGAGCGGACGGTCTCTATGGCGGACACGGGCCTCCTGCCCGAACACCAGGGACGCGGGCTGTATACGCGGCTTCTCCCGCACCTGCTGGACGCCTTCCGGGCGGCGGGCTACACGCTCGTGGGGAGCCACCACCGCGCCACGAACAACCGGGTCATCGTGCCCAAACTGCGCGCCGGGTTCTTCCTGCAAGGGGTGAACCTGTACGAGGGCGGGGTGAACGTGGCCCTCACGCTCAGCCTGGACGGGGCGTACCGGGAGGCGATGCACGTCCGCAGCGGCTTTCGGCAGGCATCGGGTGAGGTGGCGCGGCGGCTGGGGCTGGGTGTCGTGGAGGGGACGAGTGAGACCACCACGGTTCCCCGACTCCCCATGCCCGAAACGGCGGGTGAGGCGGTGGACCTCGGGGACGGGTACACCATTCACCCCGTCTCCAATGGGGTCTACCGCGAGGTGTACGGGCAGTTGGAGGCCGCCGCCTACGACACCGTTTCCTTCGATTGGGGCGAGGCCCCGAGGCTGCCCCGGCCCGACTTCCCGGCTTTCGCGTGGCTGATCGCGCATGGTGGTGAGGTCGTGGGCTGGCACTCTGCCCGGCAGTGGGACGAGCGCACAATGTACATGAGCAACACGGCGTTGCTGCCGGGGCACCGTGGGCGTGGGCTGTACACCCGGCTCCTCCCGCATCTGCTGGCTGCCTTTCGCGCCGAGGGCTACACGCTCGTCCGCAGCCACCACCATGCCACGAACAACGCCGTCATCGTGCCCAAACTGCGGGCGGGCTTCGTCATCGCCGGGCTGGAGGTCAACCACCACGGCATGATGGCCGTCCTCCTCCATTCCTTCGACCCCGTGTACCGCGAGTATCTGGACGTTCGGAGCGGCCTGCGCCGTCCCGCCGGGGAGGTGGCGCGTCGCCTGGGTCTGGATGGATTGGGCGGACCTTGACCTGAGCGCCCAAATCGGAGTTCCCGTTAGGTTCTAAGAGCCGGGCGCTTCCGGGCACGCTTGATCGTGGCGATTCCGGCCCCGCTGTGCAGGACTTCGCCGTAGAGCGTCCACCATCTGCGGGCCTCGGTCACGTCGCGGGTCAGGTTCTCGAAGCGGTAGTAGGCGGCGCTGCCGTCCGGCAGGACAAAAGTGGGGGTGCCGAACACACCGATCTCAGCCGCTTCTGTGAGGTCCGCCCGCAGGCTGACCCGCAGGCCGGATTCGTCCCGGCAGTCCGCCGACCAGCGTTCCATGTCCAGGCCCGCCTCCTGGGCCGCCCCGGCGAAGGTCGCCTCCTCCAACGGTTGCCGCCGCTCGTGGTAGGCGCGGAACAGCGCGAGCGTGAAGGCCCACGCCGCCTCCTCTCCCTGGCGGGCGGCGGCCTGCGCGGCGAGGAAGGCGGACAGGCTCGCCTGTTGGAAGCGGTCGCCCTCGCCGAGCGGCTGGTCGGTCAGCCACCAGACGGGCGCGTCCTTCCCGGCGTTCTCAGGGTGATTGCCCTGGGTGAGCGAGAAGTGCCGCAGGGTGAAAGGCTCGCCCTCCGCGCGCAGCACGGCGGCCAGTTCCACACCGCGCCAGGCGTAGGGGCAGAGGAAATCGATGTAGACCTCGGTGGTGCCGGAGTTGGCCGCCGTCATGGGGGCACGCTAACACGCCGCCGCCAGCACCTCCGGCGAACCCGACCCCCTTCACCCTGCGCCGGACATGGGCCGAGTACCCTGGGGCCATGACCCGCACCGCCGATCCCGTCACCCTCGCCGTGATTCAGATGCACATGACCGAGCGGCTGGAGGACAACGTGAGCCGCGCCGAGCAGCATGTCCGCGACGCCGCCCGGCAGGGTGCAGGGGTCGTGCTGCTGCCCGAGCTGTTCGAGAACCTGTACTTCTGTCAGGTCGAGCGGGAGGATTACTTCGCGCTCGCGCACCCGCTCGACGGCCATCCCTTCGTCGGGCGCTTCCAGAACCTCGCCGCCGAACTCGGGGTGGTGCTGCCGCTCTCGTATTTCGAGCGGGCGGGGCAGGCGCACTACAACTCGCTCGTTTGCATCGACGCCGACGGCACGCTGCTCGGCAACTACCGCAAGACCCATATCCCCGACGGCCCAGGCTACGAGGAGAAGTATTACTTCAACCCCGGCGACACCGGCTTCAAGGTGTGGGCGACCCGCTACGCCCGCGTCGGCGTGGGCATCTGCTGGGACCAGTGGTATCCCGAGACGGCCCGCGCCCTCATGCTCCAGGGGGCTGACTTCCTGCTCTACCCCACCGCCATCGGCTCCGAACCCGCCGAGGTGGAGACGCCCAACAGCCACCACATGTGGCAGCGGGCGATGGTCGGGCACGCGGTCAGCAACTCGACCTACGTCGGCGCGTCCAACCGCGTGGGCACCGAGCGCGTGGGCGACGTGACCCAGACGTACTACGGCCACTCCTTCGTCGCCGACTACACGGGTGAGATCGTGGCCGAGCTGGGCGAGACGGAGGAGGGGGCGCTCGTCCATCCCCTACACCTCGCCGAGGCCCGCAAATTCCGCGCCGGAATGGGCTTTTTCCGTGACCGCCGCCCGGAGCTGTACGGCCCGCTGATGACGACGGACGGGGTGACGCGGCGGGGGTGAGGGGCAGTCCCTGCTCTGGCCGTTCAAGGGTATACACGGTCAAAGGCAGAAGGTGATGTCCCCTCGTTGTGGGTCTTCTGCCCTCTCCTTTCTCCGGCTTCCACAGGAGATTCATTCTAGTCGGAGGTGACGCCTCATCCGGCTCCAGCCCCGACCTCCACCCGAAGCCCACGCGACTCGCCGCCGCGCAGGTCAGTCGTGGGCGGGCACGTGCGCCTCGGCGTGATCCGGTAACAGAAGGCCCTGCCTCCCATCCAATTCCCGAACCTGGGCGGAGGCGGCAAGGAAACTGGGGACGAGGCCAGCCGGGACAAACGCCTTCCCCAGACGGAGGATCATACAAGTGAAAGGAGTCACAAGTCATGACTGCCCTCGCCCCGATCCCCTCCACCCTCCACATCCACACGCTGGGAGACGCCGTGGTTCTGCTGAGTGGGCAGCCGCTGGCGTGGCCTGCCCGCAGCGCGGAGGAGTTGCTGTGGTATCTCCACGCGCACGAGGACGGGGTGTACCGGGCGGACGCCGTTGCGGAGCTGTGGGGGCTGGAGGACACGCCCGCCGCCGCGAACCGCTTTCGGGTGGCGCTGTGCCGCCTGCGGGCAACGCTGGGAAGCGCGGACGCCGTGATGGAGGTGCGCGGACGCTACGCCCTGCATCCGGCGCTCCTCGCGCAGAGCGATACCGCCGCGCTGCACGCGGGGCTACACGACGCCCGGTTCGCCCGTGACGACGCCGAGCGTGAGGCGGCCCTGCGGCGGGCGCTGGCGGTGGCGGACGGGGAGTACCTGCCGGGCGTGCGCGCCGAGTGGGTGGACGCGGCGCGGGCGCACCACCGGGCGGCGCGGGTGCGGGCGCATGTGGCCCTCGCCATGCTCCACTGCGCGCGGCGGGAGTGCCCCCTGGCGGCACTGGCCCTCACGCGGGCGGTGGAATGCGACCCCCTGATCGGGGAGGACCACCACCAGCGCCTGATGACCTGCCTCGCGGCGACACGCGGCAAGTACGAGGCCGTCGAACACTACCGCCGTTACCGCCGTTACCTGCGCGACGAGGTGGGCGACACCCCCATGCCCGAAACCGTGTGCCTCGCCGAGCGCATCAAGCTGGGAGAGGTGCCCTGCGCCGACACGGTGCTGGGTGTTCCGGCGACCGGGCCGCTGCCGTTCCTGGGACGGTAGAGCACGGGGTCGTCAATCCTCTGTCTGGAAAAGCCAGGCCCGTTTCATCCCCTCTCCTGCGGGGCTGTGTCGGTCCCAGCCCTCCCCCAGGGGACGCCAGATGTGGATGGCAACTTGGGCAAGAGGAGCATTCTTATCATTTGGAAGCGGGGCGAGCTGCGCCCGTTACCCCCCTCCCCAACCCTCCCCCACAAGGAGGGAGGGGGCAAAGAGCACAGCCAGGACGCTCACTTTCTCTTGCATATCAAGCGTTCAAGGGAAGGAGCAACAGACAAAGCGCCGCGTAGTCATCCATCAAGGCGGCGCGTAGTTACGTCGCTCCGCACTTCCTGTGGAAAAGGTGTCGCTCTCTAGCCGCCTTTCCGCAGTTCGTCTTGGTCCCCACACGCCCTCTCCTCGCGGAGGAGCCAGTTCCTGCCCCCTTCCCTGCCCTCCCCCTGTGGTAATGCCGCCGTAATAGCCCGGCGGGAGCTTTTCGGGCATGGAGACCCTGCCATGAAAGTCGGCGAGTTGATGTCCCCCTCGCCCGTGACCGTCTCCCCGGAGGCGAAGTTGCCCGACGCGGCCCTGCTGATGCGCCAGCGGGGGATTCGGCGGCTGCCCGTCCTCGGCGGGGGGCGGCTCGTCGGTATCGTGACCGACCGCGACCTGCGCGAGGCGCTGCCGGGCCGCACAACCACCCTCAGCATGTGGGAGGCGACCACCCGCCTCGCCGCCGTGACCGTGGGGGAGGTGATGCGCCGGAGCGTCGTCACGACCCACCCGGAGGCCGACGCGCGGGACGCCGCCTCGACCCTGCTGCGTCACCGCATCGGCGGGATGCCCGTGGTGGACGACGCCGGAACGCTCGTCGGCGTCCTCACCGTGACCGACCTGCTGCACGACTACGCGGGGGTGCCAGACTCCCCCACATCTCACGAGGGCGAGCGGGGAAGCGAGGAGGTGCGCGCGTGAGCGACCGTTCCTCCCCCCCCGGCCACCCCGCCGAGGAGCACGACCACGCCCCCCGCGCCGTTCCGCGTGGCACGCTGATGGTGGTCGCCACGCTGCTCCTCGCCATAGTCTTCATGTGGATGCTGGTGCTGGGCGTCCTTGAGGGGCGGGCGTAACGTGGCGGCCCCCCATCGCCCGGTGCGCCGCCTCGACCACCGCACCCTCGAACGGTACGAGAACATCTGGCTCGGCATCGCGGTCGTGCTGCTGCTGCTGCTCTTCGCCAGCGTGTTCAGCAGCATGATCAGCGGCACCTTCCCCCTGCTGCGCGGCACGGGCGGCGGGCACGCGGGCGGGGTCACGAGCGGGCGCGTGGACCCCAGGAACCTCGCCGCCACCCCCTTTGCCAAGCCCGGCCTGCGCGAGAACGCGGACGGCTCGCTGGAGGCCTTCGTGGTCGCCCGCGCCTTCAACTTCGAGCCGGCGGTGCTGCGCGTGCCCGCCGGGCGGCCCGTGACCATCCACGTCACCGCCGCCGACGTGGTACACGGCTACTACGTGACCGGAACTAATATCAACGCCGAAATCCTGCCCGGCCACGTGGCGAGCTTCACCCTGACCTTCCGCCGCCCCGGCGAGCAGAGCGTGATCTGCAACGAGTACTGCGGCATCGGCCACCACGGCATGATCACCCGCGTCGTGGTGGACCCGCCCACGGCGCGGAGTCGGCCCTAGCGTGGGGTCGCCAGTCGCCAGCGGCCAGTCGCCAGAAAGATCAGTTCGTCCGTCTCCGTTCAAATCCACCCTTGAGGAGAAACAAACCCCGTGACCACCCCACCCCTCCGGCCCTCCGTGCCGCTGGTGTCCGGCCCGCGCGCCGAAGCCACGCCGGACGCCGCCTTCCTCGCCAGCCTGAAGAAAGTCACCCAGTATTACGTCGTGACGGGCTTTCTGGCCCTGCTCGTCGGCATCCTGCTCGGCCCGCTCCAGGCCCTGAACTACGCGGGCATCAACGTCTACGACTACCCCGTCCTCCGGGCGCTGCTGGGATCGTACTATCAGGGGCTGACCCTGCACGGCGTTCTCAACGCGCTCGTCTTCACGCAGTTCTTCATCAGCGGGTGGATGCTGTACCTGCCGGTTCGGGACCTCGGCGTGCGGATCAACATGCGCTTCGCCTGGTTCTCCTACCTCCTGATGACCGCCGGGTTGCTCACCGCCGCCGTGCCGCTGCTGACGAACAACGCGACGGTCCTCTACACCTTCTATCCGCCGCTGGAGGGCAGCCCCCTCTTCTACATCGGGGCGGGCGTGATGGTGGGGTCCAGCCTCCTCGTCGCCGGGCAGGTCGTGCTGGCGTGGTGGCACTGGAAGCGGGCGAATCCGGGGCGGGTCACGCCGCTCGTCGCCTTCGGGAGCGTCGCCACCTGGCTGATGTGGTCCATCGCGGCGCTCGGCATCGTCGTCGAGGTCGTCGTGCTGCTCATCCCGTGGTCGCTGGGGCTGACCTCCGGCGTGGACCCGCTGCTGGCGCGCACCCTCTTCTGGTGGACGGGACACCCCATCGTGTACTTCTGGGTGCTGCCCGCCTACATCTCGTGGTACGCCTTCCTGCCCCGTCAGGCGGGGGGACGCATCGCCTCGGAGCCGCTCGCCCGGCTGGCCTTCGTGCTGTTCCTGATCTTCAGCGTGCCCGTGGGGCTGCACCACCAGTACGCCGATCCCAATATCTCGAACACCTGGAAGAGCATCCACATGCTGCTGACCTTCCTCGTCGCCGTGCCCAGCCTGCTGACGGCCTTCAGCGTGGCGGCGAGCCTGGAGGACGGCGCGCGGGCGCGGGGGGGCCGGGGGCTGGTGGGCTGGATTCGCCGCCTCCCGTGGGGCAACGCCTCCTTCAGCGCGCAGGTGCTCGCCATGACCTCCTTCATCTTCGGGGGCGCGGGCGGCGTGGTGAACGCGAGTCTCGCCTTCGGGCCGGTCGTCCACAACACCGCCTGGATTCCGGGACACTTCCACATCACGGTGGGCACGGCGACGACGCTCACCTTCATGGGGGTGGCCCTGTGGTTCGTGCCGCACCTGACGGGCAAGCGGCTGTTCGGCCCGCGCCTGGCGTCGTGGTCGGTGTGGCTGTGGTTCGTGGGCATGATGCTCTTCGCCGTCGGGATGCACTGGCAGGGGCTGCTCGGCGTGCCGCGCCGCTCGCAGATGAGTGCGACCGTGCAGAACGTGTACCGCGAGATGAACCTCGCCGTCCCGCAGGCCATCACGGGCCTGAGCGGCGTGATCCTCCTCGTCGGCGGGCTGCTGTTCTTCTGGGTGCTGTTCCGCACGCTGCTCTCGAAGCGGGTGCAGGACGGCGAGGCCGTGCCCATCCCCTACAGCGAGGCGATCAGCCCGGCGGGAGAGAACCTGGCGACGGCCAGCCTGCTTACCCGGCGCACCGAGCCGCTGCTCGCCATCTCGGTCTTCGCCTTTCTCCTCGTGCTGCTCGTGTACGCCCCCGTCCTCGGCCCGATGATCGCGGACGCCCAGCTCGTGCCGGGAGTGCGGCTGTGGTAGCCCGGCCCGCCCCCAGAGGAGGCCCCCGCCGTGAGTGACGACCGTTTCTTCACCCGCCGCGAGATTGCCGCCGCCCTGACCTTCGTGGTGCTGGGCACGGGCATCGGCGTGGCGTCGTACCGGGCCGGGCTGGGCATCGCGGGCGCGCACGCCGGGGCGGTCGTTGCGGCGGCCACCACGCCCGCCCCGCCGAACGGGGGGACGCTCTACGCCGGGAACTGCGCCGGATGCCACGGGGCGCAGGCGCAGGGGGGCGTCGGCCCCGGCCTCGCCGAGACGAAGGGCTGGACGCTCGCCGCCTTCGGGCAGGCCGTGTTGCACGGGGAGGCACCCGAAGGTCGGACCCTCGCCTCCGTGATGCCCCGCTTCGCGGACACGGGGCTGGACGGGGCACCGCCCACCGACGAGCAAATCAAGGTGCTGCACGAGTACATCAAGGGGTTATAGATAAGCGATTACGCGGCCTCCGACTCCACACCGAGTCGGGGGCCGCTCTCCGTCTGGCTGTAATTGATGAGGTCAGGTCTTTCCTACGGCGTTCCTGACGAGGGACCGAGGTTCAGGTCGCGCAACACCTCGGGATGCCGATCCACGACGCTGAGCAGGACGCGCGCGGGACCTTCCGGGGTGCGGCGGCCCTGCTCCCAATTGCGAAGTGTCGCCACGCTGATGCCGAGCAGGGCGGCAAAGCGTGGCTGACTGAGGCTCAGACGCTCCCGAATCCGGGTCACGTCGAGCGGGTGAAAGTCTAAGGCGCGCGAGGGCGCACGCTGGCCGCGCAGAATCTCGCCGCCCTCCGTCACGCTGGCGATCAGCTCCTTGAACATCTCGTCCTTCATGGGTAGGTGGCCTCGATGATCTTTCGCAGCACGGCAACCTGAGCCGGAGTCAGGTCCGTGGCCTGGGACTTGGGGTAGACGTACAGCATGAGCAACTGTTGCTGAGGTGTGGCGTAGAACTAGATCAGACGTAGCCCTTTGCTCTTGCCGAGGTTGGCGTGCCCGACGCGCGTTTTTCGGAGACCGCCGCTTCCCCGGATAACCTGAGCGACCTCCGGGTTGGCGACGAGCATGTTCTGGAGGTCGCGGTACTCGTCCTCGCCCAGCAACTCCCGGATGAGGCGGGTGAACACGCTCGTCTCCACGATCACCACCTGAACTCTCCACGCCGCTCCACACCCCAGTATACGCCACTGGCGCACCTATCAGAACCGGGGGAGGTCGCACCTTCCCGCCCTCACCACCCCTCTACACTCGCAGGCGTGTCCCTCTCCCCCACCGACCTTCCCGCCGTGCGCGCGGCGCTGCTGGCGTGGTTTGGCCGCTCAGGGCGGGCGCTGCCGTGGCGCGTGGGGCCGGAGGGCGGGCGCGATCCCTACCGGGTGTGGGTGTCCGAGGTCCTCCTTCAGCAGACGCAGGTGGCGCGCGGGCGGGTGTACTTCGAGCGGTTCCTGGGGGCCTTCCCGACGGTGGAGGCGCTGGCCGCCGCGCCCATCGAGGCGGTGCTGAAGGCGTGGGAGGGCTGCGGCTACTATGCCCGCGCCCGCAACCTGCACCGCGCGGCGGGCGTCATCGTCCGGGAGGGGATGCCGACGACCCACGACGGCTGGCGTGCCCTGCCGGGGGTGGGACCGTACACGGCGGCGGCGGTCGCCAGCCTCGCGTTCGGGGAGGCGCGGGCGGTCAGCGACGGCAATGTGAGGCGGGTCCTCGCGCGCCTGCACGGCGAGCGGCAGCCGACGGACGGCTGGGTGCAGGCGCGGGCCGACGCGCTTCTCGACCCCGCCCGCCCCGCCGCCTTCAACGAGGCGGTGATGGACCTGGGAGCGACGGTTTGCACGCCCAGGAACCCGCGCTGCCCCGAATGCCCCGTCCGCCCGTGGTGCGCGGCCTCCCGGTCGGGCGAGCCGTCCACCTTCCCCGCCCCCAAGCTGCGCGCCGCCGTGCGCGAGGTCCGCGCCGTCGCCCTCCTGCTGGGGAACGGGCATGAGGCAGTCCTCGAACGTCGGGAGGGAACGCTCCTCGGCGGCCTGATGGGGCTGCCCACCGAGATCATCGCGGAGGGTGAGCGCGAGGAGGACGCCCTGACTCGCCTCGCCGAACGACTGGGCGTGACCGTGACGGGCGACCTCGGCACCGTCACCCACATCATGACCCATCGCCTCGTGCTGCTGAACGTCTTCACGGGACGCGGTGGCCCGGCCCGCCGCGATAAGGTGGCCGACGCCGCCCTCTCCCGGCTGGATCACAAGGCGCTGGCGCTGTGGAGGGCACGGCAGGGGTCGCTGTTCGCGGAGGCCTGAGGGGCGAGCTATGCCCCACCAAAGCTCTCCCATAGGCAGATAGGCGGTTTGTGGGAGTTGGGCGGTAGGGCTGGTCACACGCCCCCTCACCCCAACCCTCTCCCACGAGGGGAGAGGGAGGAACAAAGCAGAGGCTTCTGCTCTCTAAAAACCGTCACTCTCGACGCCCGAAGAGTGCCCGTGAGCGGACGGCCCATCCCACCACCACGTCGGCTCGCGAAGCGAGACGGTGGGCCTTCCAGACAGGCCGCAACAAGATCACACCTTGCCACGCCGAGAACTCGTCCACGGGCGCAGCCAACAGGCCCTTTGCCCAGCGCAGCGCCACTCCCCCTGCCCCCTCTGGGGGTAGGGGGCTGGGGGGTGGGGGTAAACCGTCGCAAGATGCCCTGCCCCCAACTCTCCCTGCCCCTTTCGACGGAAGCCCGCCCCACCACGCAGGCGCTAGACTGACGCCCGTCATGCCCCGCCCGCCCGTCACCGCCGCCCTCCGCACCGCCAAAAAGACGCGGGACACGGTACGCGGCGCTCTCCTGTGGGGCTACGAGCAACGCCTCGCCCGCGCAGTGCGGGGCCACGGCAAACTTCCCCGCCACCTCGGCCTGATCCTCGACGGCAACCGCCGCTATGCGCGGGCCACCGGACTGCAACGCGAGATGGGCCACACCTTCGGTGCCGACAAAGCCCACGAGGTCCTCCAGTGGTGCCTCGAACTCGGCATCCCGGCGGTGACGATCTGGGTGCTGTCGACCGACAACACCAGCCGCGACCCGGAGGAACTGGCCCACATCCTGAGCCTGCTGGAGCGCGAGGCGCGCAACCTCGCCACCGACCCGCGCATCCACGCCAACCGGGTGCGGGTGCGGGCCATCGGGCAGCACCGCGACTTTCCCGGACATGTGCTCAGTGCCCTGCGCGAGCTGGAGGAAAAGACCGCCGACTACGACGGGATGCTCCTGAACATCGCCGTGGGGTACGGGGGCCGCGAGGAGATCGTGGATGCGGTCAAGCAGCACCTGGGCGCGCGGGCGGCGGCGGGCGACACGCTGGAGGGCGTCATGGCGCACCTGCAACCCGAACACATCAGCGCGCACCTGTACACGGCGGGCACGCCCGACCCCGACTTCATCATCCGCACGAGCGGCGAGATTCGTCTCTCCGGCTTCATGCTGTGGCAGAGCGTGTACTCCGAGTACTACTTCTGCGACGTGTACTGGCCGGGCTTTCGCCGGGTGGACTTCCTGCGGGCGCTGCGCGACTTCCAGGGCCGCGAGCGCCGCTTCGGAAGGTAGCCCGGCGGAGGCACTGGCAGGGGCAGATCAGCGCGGGCGCAACGTCACGCTCTGTTCCAGCCGCACGAGCATCGTCAGCCGCTCGCCGTCCGGAGGGGTGACGCCCACGCGCATCCGCAGGGTCTGCGTCTGGGTATTGCCGACGGGCAGACCGTCGGGGCGGTAGAGGCTCAGGCCGTCACTCCGCGAGCCGCCGAGCAGTTCCAGCCGCACGCGCGGGAAGCCCGCCGCCCCGCCGCCCAGTTCCAGCGTCCAGTCCCCGGAGGTGCTGCGGGTCTCGAACACACGCAGCCCAGCGGGGTTCGGCCCCCGGTACGTCGTGACCGTCGTGGTGGTCAGGGGGCTGGCCTGCACTCCCCCCAGCGGGTTCTGACCGCCCCCCAGCCCGGCGGCGATGGCCCCGAGCAGGCCCCCCAGCAGGGCCTGCGCGTCCACGGTGACGGTGCGGGTCACGGGCTGCCCGACCGGGAAGGCCCGCCCGTACACGCCCGTGAGGTCGCTGCTCCCCGAACCCGTCTGGCTCCGCAGCGCCTCGGGACTCAGGCCGGAGAGGGCGGACTGCACGAGCGGGTTGTCGCTCTCCAACCGCGTGACGTTCACCGCGCCGTCCGGGGCCACCGTCTGCACGATGCGGATACTCAGGGGACCCTGGCCCGGCACGTCCGTCACCACCGTGTTCACGAGGGTCACGGTGCCATCCGGCGCACGCTCCTCCACCCGGTAAAAGGTCTTCAGGACGCTCGTCTGGGTGCCCGCCCGGCCCAGCACCTCCTGCACCCCCCGGCGCAGTTCCGCGAGTTCCGCCTCGCTCGGGGCCGTGCCGTCCGCCCGCGTCACCTGCACGTCCTCCAGCGTCAGGCGCGTGCGCGTGGTCGTGACGAACTCCGCCAGCGTGCCCACGGGCGCGGTGAGGGTGAGGGTCGCAGCCCCCGGAGTTGCTGCCGTGACGGGCGCGGGAGCCGGAGTCGCCGTCGTCTGGGCGTGGGTGGGCGTCGCGGCGAGCAGCAGGGCCGTCAGCAGGACTGTTCTCATCCCCCCACGGTACGCGCCCGGCGGGGCCGGGGTTGCCCAGCATGGGGGACGAGGCACGCTTCACGGGACGTTCAGATTCCGGGGGTGGGGGGGAATGGCCCGCCCACCGCGCGAGGTTCGGTCGGCCTTTCCCCCGATGTGCGGCACAATGGGCGGCATGACTTCTTCAAGCTCCTCACGTCCTGACACGCGGCCCGACACGCGACTGGTGGCCCTGCACGCCGAGCGGGGCGATCCCCACGGGCGGCTGGCGGGGGCGCTCGCCGCGCTGGAGGGGGCCGACTGGGGCCTGACGCTGGCGGGCGAGGCGGCGCTGGCGCGGCAACTCGCGGCGCTGCTGGGACCCGGCGTGCTGCGGGTGGACGAGCGGCTGGGCGTGAACCGCGCGGCCCTCGCCGGGCAGGGCCTCGCCGCCGCGACGCTGGACGCCGACTGGACGGGCGCGCGGGCGGTGTGGCTCGCCGAACCCGACGACCGGTTGCTGCGCCGCGCGGCGCGGGCCGGAGTGCCCGTGATCGTGGACGCGACCCTCGCGCCGGGGGGCGGGTGGCTGGGGCGAGGGGCGGCCCACGTGGTCTACCGCGACCCCGTGACGCTGACGGGCTTCGGGGACGGCCACCTCGCGCTGCTGTTCGGCACGGGCGAGGCCCCGGCCCCGGCGGCCCCCGCCCCCGCCGACCTCACGGTGGCGCTCGCCCTGCGCGACGTGGCGACGCTCCCGCTGCGGCTCGCCCGCGCCGCGCGCACGACCGCCCTCCTCGCCGAGCGGCTGGGCGGTGGGGCGCTCCCCTTCGGCCCCACCGCGCTGCTGCTGCCGCCCGACGCGGCACCGGATACCCCGCACCTCCCCGGCGGGGTGCTGGCCGCGACCCGCAGTGTGGAGGGCGGCGTGGTCCTCACCCCCGGCCTGCAAGACGTGGAGACGGCCCTCTCTCTCCTGCGCGAGAACCGTGCCGCCGAGCCGGTGAACGATCCCATCCCCCTCGTACGTGATCTGGACGAGGAGGTGCCGGGGGGAGATGGGCCGGGGGACAGGCCGGAGGAGGGCGGGGAAGTCACCCCCGTTCAGGACCTGCGCCCACCCCGCCGCGAGGAACGCGACGACCGCTTCCGCCGCGACCGGGGAGGCCGACCGGAGAGGACCCCGCGCGCCGACCTGCCCCGGCCCGACCGCCCCCTCCCCGACGCGCCCCGCGCCGACGAACCGCAGGGGCTGGAGCGCGTGACCTTCGAGGCACCCGAGCCGGAGCAACCCGCCGCACCGACCACGAGGCAGGCTGAACCCGTCTCGCCTCCAGAGAACGCCCCCGACGAGGAGACGTGGACCCCGGAGATCGTCTTCAGCGGTCCCGCCGCCGACCCCGGCCCCCTGCCCACTCCCGTCAGCGACGGGCCGGACGAGGCGGAACTGGAGCCGACGCCTCCCCTCGCCTCCCCCACGAAGGTAGAGGAGACAGAGGCTCAGGCGGCCCCGCAGGCACCCGAACCCACGCCCGCCGCCGAGCCGGAGCCGGAAGCCACCCCCGCCCTGCCCGACCTGCCGCCCGATCTGCCCACGACGGGCGCGGGCGAGACGGGAGGCGGCGCACCCGACCCCGCCGCCGACCTTACCGACGAGCAGGCCGCCGTGTACGCCCGGCTGCGCGAGTGGCGCAACGCCGAGGCCAAGCGGCAGGAGGTCAGCCGCTTCATCATCGCCAGCAACGCGACGCTGGCCGAAATCGCCCGCCGCGTGCCCTACACGCAAGAAGACCTCAAGGCCGTGCGCGGCATGGGACCCGAACGCCTGCGGAAGTACGGGGAGAAGATTCTGGAGGTGGTGCGGGGGTAGGAACCTCGGAGGCCGTCCTAAACGTCTTGCTTCTGAAGGTGCGTGGTGGTCGGGGCGACGATGCCCGACCGTTCAATCCTCTCGTCACCCGTCACGTCCCGCTCGGTGAGCAGCAACAGCCGTACAAGGGGCGTCCTGTTGAACAGGGGTCAACCTCCTATCCACAACCACACAGGCACTGACGACTCCGCGATCACCGCTTCACCCCGCCTTGCCCCTTTCTCCTCCTTCGTGGCGGGCCATCCCGTCCTCCTCATCCTCCGCATCTACCCTGAGCCATGAACCCTGTTCGTCTCCTCCTGCCAGCCCTCCTGCTTGCTCTCCCCACGGCCCACGCACAGTCGGAGGCGGCGCTGGCGAGGGTGGACGCCGCCCAGATGGGCATTTCTGCCGCCCGCGCGAAGGCGTACCCTGGCAGCGCCCTGACCGTGCGGCAGACGCTGCGGGCCGGGAGCAACTATCGCCGCTACGTGGTGAGCTACCTCTCGGACGGGCTGCGGATCAATGCGCTCCTCACGGTGCCGAACGGGACGCCGCCCGCCGGGGGCTGGCCCGCCGTCGTGTTCAACCACGGGTACATCCCGCCGAACGTCTACCGGACGACCGAGCGGTACGTGGCCTATCAGGACGCCTTCGCCCGCGCGGGCTTCGTCACCCTCAAGAGCGACTACCGGGGGCACGGCTCCAGCGGGGGTGAGGCGCTGGGAGGCTACTACTCGCCGGGCTACACGACCGACGTGATGAACGCGCTGGCGAGTATGAAGAAAGACCCCCGCGTGAACGCGCGGCGCATCGGCATGTGGGGGCACTCGATGGGCGGCTTCCTCACCCTGCGCGCGATGGTGATCGACCGCAGCGTGAAGGCGGGCGTGATCTGGGCGGGCGTGGTGGGCAACTACGACCAGATGATGAACGACTGGCGCAGCCCCGTGCCCGCCTCCATTCCCCGCCGGGTGCTGGAGCTGCGGCGGCGGGCGGTGGCGAAATACGGCACCCCGAGGGCCAACCCGAAGTTCTGGAACAGCCTCAGCGCCAACTCCTACCTGCGCGACCTCGGCGGGCCGCTCCAGCTTCACATCGGCACGGCGGACGAGGACGTGCCCGTGTCCTTCCACACGTCGCTCGTCTCACAGCTCAAGGCGGTGGGCAAGCCCGTCCAGAGCTTCGTCTACCCCGGCGACAACCACGACCTGAGCCGCAACCTGTATACGGCGCTGGCGCGGAGCGTGGCGTTCTTCAAGGAGAGGCTGTGAGGGGAGCGGTCAGCGGTCAGCTCTCAGCCGTCAGCAGGGGCAGGCGGGCGGTGGACCGCTCCCCATGAGACGCCTCCTCCGGCTCGTCCTCCTCGCGCTCGTGGTGGGGGCGGGGTACGTCGCGCTCACGGAGCCGGAGCGGTTGCCCTTCGACGTGCCGTGGGTCTCGACGGAGACGACGCCAACGGGGGAACGGGGCACCCCCACCGCGAACACGCCGGACGAGGCCCTCCCCACCACCCCGCTCGGAGAGGTGACGGACGCCGCGCTCCGGGCGTTCGTGGCGCGGCAGCCCATCAGCATTCAGGCGCTGCGGGCGCGGGAGTATCCGGGCAGCGCCCTGAGCGTCGTGCAGACCCTCCCGCCTGGGGTGGGCTACACCCGTCAGGTCGTGAGCTACGAGTCGGACGGGCTGACGATCTATGGCCTCCTCACCGTGCCGAAGAGGACGCCGCCCGCCGGGGGTTGGCCCGCCATCGTGTTCAACCACGGGTACATCCCGCCCGACGAGTACCGGACGACCCAGCGGTACGTCGCCTATCAGGATGCCTTCGCGCGGGCGGGCTTCGTCACCCTCAAGAGCGACTACCGGGGGCACGGCGACTCGGAGGGCGTGGCGCTCGGCGGCTACGACGACCCCGGCTATACGGTGGACGTGCTCAACGCCGCCGCCAGCCTCAAGCGGGACGCGCGGGTGAATGCGGGGCGGCTGGGGCTGTGGGGTCACTCGATGGGCGGGCAACTCTCCTTACGGGCCATGCTCGTGGACCGGGACCTCAAGGCCGCCTCCCTGTGGGCGGGCGTGGTGGCGGGGTATGACGTGCTGGCGACCGACTGGAACCGGGGACCGGGGGCGGGGCGGCCCACGCTCGACCCACTCAACCGCCGTTACCTGCGCGCCCTCAGCCCCAACGCCTTCCTCCGCGAGTTGAACGGGCGGCCCATCCAGCTCCACCACGGCACCGCCGACGAGGACGTGCCCTACAGCTTCCAGCAGGCCCTCGCCCGCGACCTGCGCGCCGCAGGACAGGGAGTGGAGGCGTACAGGTACGAGGGCGACAACCATAATTTGAGCGGCAACCTGCGCTTGGCGTTGGACCGGAGCGTGGCGTTCTTTAAGGACAACCTGTAGGTAGACCAGAAAAAGGACGCCGACCCAGAGGTAGCGTCCAATTCACTTGCTCGTTCAGCGGCTCAGGTCGTACCCCGTCACCTTGCTCACCGCGCGCGGGTTGGTGCTGCTAAGCGATTGGCTACGGTCGTACAGGTTCCATCCCTGCTCGACCGTCATGGCGGGCGTGATCTCGTTATCGTTCACAACGACGGCGGGGATGGTGCCGCCGAGGGTGCTGTAGACCAGCCACTGCCGATTACGCGCGAAGCTCTCGCTGACATCGTAGCCGCCCGTGTTGTTGGCGTCGTTGTACACGACGACCTGATACACGCCCGCCACGCTCGGGATATTGGGCAGGTCGAAGCCGAAGGACCACGCGTTGACGCCCGTGGACACCACGTTCTGCGGCTGATTGCCGTCGTTCGTGATGGCGTTCGGGAAGCCCGTCCCCACGAGCGCGAGGCGCAGGCGGGCGTCCGTGCCCCAGTCGCCGCCGATGGTGCCGCTCAGGTCGTACGAGTCAGGGGCCTGGACACCACGCGAACCACACGCCGCGAGCGTCAGAGCGAGGGGGAGGAGAAGCAGGGAGGAAAGGCGCATGACCCCAGCGTATGTGCCGAAGCTGATGGGCGCGTGAACTCAGGTGAGAAGACCTGTTCTCCACCGCATGAATACGGCCCTGCACGACCTTTTCTCCCTCTCCCCCAACCCCTAACGCCTAACCCCTACTTCCCCTGCTGCGCCAACCGCAGGTAATACGCGCTCGCCCTGTCGTTCGGGTCCAGCCTCACGGCCTGCGCGTAGGCGTCGGCGGCACCCGTGAAGTTGCGCGCCTCGTAGCGGGTGCGGCCCAGCCAGGCCCAGGCTTTGGCGTACTGCGCGTTCTGGCGGGTGGCCTCCAGGAATCCGGCCTCAGCGGCGGCCTTGTCCCCGGCGGTGTATCTCGCGTAGGCGGCGCGGTAGGTGCGGACAGCGTTCAGGCCGTACTGCCCACCCTCCTGCGCCAGAGCGAGGTTGTAGCGGTCGCTGGCGGTCGCGTCGGGCAGGGCCGTCACCCCCCGGTAGGCGGCGAGGGCGGCGGGCGCGTTGCCGAGTTCCAGCGCGAGCCGCCCGGCCTCCCGCCACGCCTCGGCGAAGTTCGGGGCGCTACGGGCGGCCTCCTGAAATCCGGCGAGGGCCTGGGGCCTCCGGCCCGCCTCCAGGTCGGCGTAAGCGCGGCTGAAGGCGCGGGTGGCGGCGGGGCCGTAGCGCCCGGCGCTCTGGGCGAGGTTGCGGAAGTACGTCAGCGTCCGGTCGCCCGTGTTGAGGCTCAGCGCGCGGTTGTAGAGGGTCTGGGCCTGGTCATAGTTCCCGGCCTCCAGCGCGGTGCGGGCGGCCCAGGTCGTGCAGGGGACGCTGGCGGGGTCGAGTTCCAGGCACGCGGCGAAGAAGCGCGCGGCGTCGCCCGGCTGGTTGCGGGTGTACGCCGCGTAGCCGAGGTTGTACTCCACATTGGCGGCCTGCCGGTTCTCCTCGCTCCCCGCCGTGCTGGGGGCCACCCGGAAGTAGGCGTTCCAGGCGAGCTGCGCCTGACGCCAGAAGCCGACCTCGGTGTAAATCTGAGCACGTAGCCGGAGATATTCGGGATTCTCGGGCGCAAGAGCCACGGCCCGGTCGGCGGCGGCGGCGGCCTGCTTCCACAGCGTCTGGTCGATGTTCGCGCTGCCCTGCGGATAGGTGGCGCGGGCGCGTTCGGCGAGTTGCCGGGCCTCGGCGGCGGCTCCGGCGGCATCCGTGGAAGGAGTGGTGGGAGCCGTCGTGGTCGTGGGTGCGGTCGTGGGGGCGGTGGAGGGAGAAGCCGTCTGGGCAGTGGCGAAGCCAGCGAGCAGGGCGGCGGTCAGAACGAGAGCGGAACGCTTAGGCATGGGGGAGACCTCCTGCCCCGAAGCTAGGGGGACGCGGTGGGGGTGACGTGAGAAGGTCCTGTGCCCGTCCGGGATGTTCGGGGGGCCTGTTCCCCTGTCTGCTGGACCTGCTGGCCGCTGGAAGCTGGCGGCTGGCCGCCCTCCCCCAAAGGTGCAGCCACATCGGCGCACCCCGCTGGCCCTCTGGTAAAACGGGGGCACTATGGCCGAGGCCCCGCGCGTGTATCCCATCCGCCTGTACGGCGACCCCGTGCTGCGTCGTAAGGCGCGACCCGTCTCCCCCACCGACCTGCTCACCGTGCCCGGCCACGGTCCCCAGACCGTGCGCGAGGTGGCGAACACCATGCTGGAGACGATGTTCGAGGCGCGCGGCGTCGGGCTGGCGGCCCCGCAGGTGGGCCTCCCCGTGAGGATGTTCGTCGCGGTGGAGTACGAGGACGACGAGGAGGAGAACGAAGGGGGCGACGCTCCATTGCGCTCAAGGGTCCTGCGCGAGTTCGTGATGATCAATCCGGTCCTCACCGTCACAGACAAGAAAAAGGACCGTTCCTACCAGGAGGGCTGCCTCAGCATCCCCGGCATCTACGAGGAGGGGGTGGCCCGCGCACGTGGAGTGCAGGTGCGTTACACGGACCTCGACGGGCAGGAGCGGTCCCTCGACGCCGAGGACTACCTCGCCCGCGTCTTCCAGCACGAGACCGACCACCTCGACGGCATCTTTTTCCTCGACCGCCTGCCTCCCGAGATCACGGAGGACCACCGCAAGGCGCTGGCGTCCATGCAGCGTCAGGCGAAGGCGTACCTGAGCACGCTGGCCGAGACGGGTCGGGAAAAGGCGAAATGACGGGAGCGGGCATCTACCCCATCCGGCTGTACGGCGACCCGGTGCTGCGCGGGCGGGCGCGGCCCATCGAGGATTTTGCGGCCCCGGTGCAGGTGCCCGGCTTCGCCCCCCAATCCCTGCGCGAGGTCGCCCGCACGATGCTGGAGACGATGTACGAGGCGCGGGGCGCGGGGCTGGCGGGGCCGCAGGTCGGGCTGCCCCTCCAACTCTTCGTGGCCGTCCAGTACGACGACGACACGGAGGAGGGCAAGCCGCTGAGGGCGCGGGCGCTGCGCGAGTTCGTCATGCTCAATCCGATGGTGGAAGCCCTCTCGGACCGGGTGGACACCGCGTTCGGCGAGGGCTGCCTGAGCATCCCCGGCATCAAGCGGACCGACGTGCCCCGCCACAGCGAGGTCCGCGTCACCTACACCGACCTGGGCGGCGAGCGGTGGAGCGTGGAGGCCGACGCCTTCCTCGCGCGCATCTTCCAGCATGAGACGGACCACCTGCACGGGCTGTACTACCTCGACCGATTGCCCGGATATGTGACCGAGGAGTACGTCGAATATCTGGCGGAGTTGAAGGGCCGGGCGCGGGTGTACCTGAACACGTTGGAGGGGCTGGGTTGACCTCCCCCCGCGTCGCTTTCTTCGGTTCGCCCGCCTTCGCGCTCCCCGTGTTGGAGGCCATTCAGGCGCAGTTTGAAATTGTCCTCGTCGTCGCCCAGCCCGACAAGCCCGTTGGACGGGGGTTGAAGCTCACGCCGCCGCCCGTCGCCGCCAGGGCCACCGAACTCGGCCTCCCTCTGGCCCAGCCGAAGAAGTTGCGCGGGAACGTCACGTTCGAGACCCGGTTACGGGAGAGTGGCGCGGAGGTCGCCGTCACCTGCGCCTACGGCAAGATTCTGCCCGGCCCGCTCCTGTCCGTGCCCCGCTTCGGCTTCCTGAACACGCATACCAGCCTTCTGCCCGCCTACCGGGGCGCAGCGCCGATCCAGTGGTCCCTCATCCGGGGCGAGGCGGTCACGGGCACGACGATCATGCAGACCGACGAGGGGATGGACACCGGCCCAATTCTGCTGCAAGAGGACCTACCTATCGCGCCGGAGTGGACGAGCCTCGAACTCGCGGACGCCCTGAGCGCGCAGGCCTCGCGGCTGATCGTGGAGGCCCTGTCGCGGCTGCCCGACCTCACCCCCACGCCGCAGGATGACTCCAAAGCCACCCACGCCCCCATGCTCGTGAAGGAGGACGGCTTCGTGCGCTGGCGCGAGGGCGCGCGGGCGGTGGTGAACCGTTCCCGTGGCGTGGCCGCGTGGCCGCAGACAACCGCGTTCCTGAACGGCGCGCGCCTCAAGCTCGGCGGCCTGAGCGTCGCGGACGGGGAGGGCGAGCCGGGCGAGGTGCTGCGGGTGGACGAGGGCGGCCTGACCGTCGCCTGCGGGTCGGGTGCCGTGCGGGTGGCGACCGTGCAGCCCGAGGCGCGTAAGGCTCAGCCCGCGCCGGTGTGGGCGCAGTCGGCGGGCGTCCTTCCCGGCACCCGCTTCGACGTGTGGGAACCGGACCTCGCCTGACTCCGTACCCGGTGGCGTGAATCCCACCTTTCCCTTGACGCTGGAGTTTAAGTTCAGCCTCCTGACCGAGTTGCGCGTGACGGACGCGAACGGGCAACTTATCGCGGTCGTCAAGGAGAAGCTCTTCAGCATCCGCGACGAGGTGCGCGTGTACGCCGACGAGGGCCGCACGCGGCAGACGCACGGCATCCGGGCGCGCGGGCTGATGGCCGGGGCGCTCGACTGGCGGGCGCGGCGCGAGATTCGCCGGGTAGACGGCTCGGAGGTCGGGGCGCTTCAGGCCCACGGCATCCGGACCCTCTGGGCAGCGGGGTACGACCTGCTCGGGCCGGACGACCGAACCGAGTTCACCATCCGCGACGATCAGCCGTGGATGAGCCTCGTGGAGGGCGTGCTGGACGCCGTTCCCCTCATCGGCAACCTCATCGCCCTCGGCTTCGACTATCTCGTGAACCCGACGTACACGGTCACGGACGCGGGGGGGCAGCCCGCCTTCCGCATCCGCAAGCGCCGAAGCGTCTTCTCCCGCCGCTTCGTGGTGGAGGAACTGCGCCCCGTGCGCCCGGAGGAGGCCGAACTCGTGACGCTCGGATTGGTGCAGCTCGTGTTGCGGGAGCGGGAGAGAGGCTGAAACTCCGATGAAGCCGAGAATCTGGGTTGATTTCAACAACAGGGACGAGCAAAACTGTCTGTGTCTGAGTACCAACGGTTCGATTGAAGACTTGACCAAGTTCTCTCAGGTCGAATCAGGCATGGTTGTCACTGCTCACGGTGATGAAATTGAAGTGGACGTTTTGCTTGAGCGCGATGGATCAGTCTGGGTTGGAGTCATGATTTCGGAGTACCGCGACACCCTCGCAAAAAACGGTTGAGCAGAAACAACAGACTACGAGGACTTCCCCGGCTTCTCGCTGAAGCTCGGCACGTTGTTCCCGTAGATTGCGTGGGCGTCGCAACGCTCGCGCAGGATGCAGGCAGGGCATTTCGGGCGGGTCCACGTACAGACTTTCTGCCCGTGCCGCAGCAGATTGACGTGCAACTCGTACAGGTAAGGCGGGTCGGGTGGAAGGAGCTTCAGGAGTGCCCGGTACGCCGCCTGCTCGCCCACCCACTTGATCGTCCCCACGCGGGTGTTGATGCGGTGAACGTGCGTGTCCACCGGGAAGACGGGCCGCGCGTAGTTGAACAGCAGCACGAGGCTCGCCGTCTTCACGCCCACGCCGGGCAGGTCGGTGAGCCACTTCATCGCGTCCTTCACGGGCATCTCGGCCAGGAAGTCGAGATTGTACCCGCCCCGCTGCTCGCGGATGGCCCGCAACGTGGCTTGGATGCGCGGCGCTTTGCTCTCCGGGTAGTTGCTGCGCCGGATGGCGTGCGCCACAGCCTCCGTCGGTGCCTCAATGATCGTGTCCCAGTCACCGAGCGTCAGGAGTTCCTGATAGGCGGCCTCCTCGTCGGCGTGGGTCGTGCGCTGGGAGAGGATCGTGCTGATCAGCTCGTGCATCGCCTCGCGGCGGGCGTAGATGGGCCGCTCGCCGTACTCCTCGCGCAACAGCCCGAACATCCAGTCCAGGAGTGCGGTCCGCTCCACGTCGGGGCGGGTCACGTTCAGGGGCCGTTCCCCGTCGGGCGCTCCCAGCAGTGGTTCGGTCACGACGAGGGCGTGGCGCTGTCTTCCACCTCGTCCCGGTCGCCCTCGGCGGCGTCCTTGTCGGCGGGGTCGATATCCGGGTCCTGTCCGCGCGCCGCGTCGGGAATCTCGTGGCTCTGGCCCTCGGCGGGCGAGGTGTTGGCCGGATCGTACCCCTGCTTCTGATCGTCGCTCATGGGGCCAGCGTGCTCCGCCAGCGTGGGCCGCCGGGCGAGACTCCGGTGAAGGGGCGTTTATCGGCGTCCGCCGGGGAATAAAACGAGCAATAAAAAAGCCGCCTCTCGGGCGGTGATAGGAAAAAGATAGCGTGGTATGCGCTGGCCGCCAAGGTATGCACCCGGGCTCTGGGGAATGGGCGATTCCCCCGTCTGGAACGGCACTGCGCCTCTTCAGTCTCCGGAGAACGCGGCCCCACCAAAGCGAAAAGGCCCCCACGTGGGGAGCCTTGCTTACACCTATGCGGGTTCCCGCCTAGACCGCGAGGACTTGGCGACCGTTGTAATAGCCGCAGCTCGGGCAGATGTGGTGGCTGAGCTTCTTGGCGTGGCAGTGGGGGCACTCGGTCAGGTTGGGAGCCACGAGCGCGTGGTGGCTGCGGCGCATGTCGCGCTTGCTCTTGCTGGTCTTCTTCTTGGGAACGGGGTGCTTCGCCATGATCTTTCTCCTCGGTGGGGCCGCGCGGCGTTTGGAACTGGGGCAGAAACCCGTCCGCCGGGGCCATCTTCTCGGCCTACGGGCGCGAGACAACAGCGGGGAGTATAGCACGGCATACCGGAGAGAGAAGAGTGGGTCGCTTCGGCCCGGCGGGGCCAGCAGCAAGGGCTGTGATCGGCTGCTGTTAGGCGAGGCGGCGGGCGACCCCTCAGTCAACTTCGCTGACAGCTCCCCTTGAAGGGAGCCTGAACGGCTTTCTGCCTCCCTTCAAGGGGAGGTGCCCCGCAGGGACGGACTCGCAGAGCTGCGCAGCAGAGGGGTTGCCCCCGGCTGGCCCGCTCTCCTCACCCCGCTCTAGAGTGCGCGCGTGTTCGACCTCGCCCTCCCGGACGTGACGCTGGAACAGGGATTGCACCTGCTCGACCTGCTGGGCGTCCTCGCCTTCAGCATGTCGGGGGCGCTGCTGGCGGTTCGCAAACGCTTCGACCTCTTCGGGGTGCTCGTGCTGGGATGCGTGACCGCCGTGGGGGGCGGGGCCATCCGCGACACGCTGACCGCGCAGACGCCGCCCCTCTTCCTGCGCGACGAGACGTACCTGTGGGTGGCGCTGGCCGGGGCCGTCCTCGCCTTCGCCGTCGGGGAGCGGCTCGCCCGCTTCGAGCGGACGCTGAGCATTTTCGACTCGGTGGGCCTGAGCCTCTTCGCGGCGTCGGGGGCGCTCGGTGCGATCAACCTCGGGCTGGGGCCGCTGGGCGTGGCCTTTGCGGGGATGCTCAGCGGCGTGGGCGGCGGCATCATCCGCGATCTGCTCGCGGGCGTGGTGCCGGAGGTCATGTACCGCCGCGACCAGCTCTACGCGACCGCCGCCGCCGGGGGGGCCGTGGCCGTGTATCTGCTGTACCCGCACGTCACACCCTTTCAGGCCCAACTCAGCGGGGCCGCCACCGTGCTGCTCCTGCGTTGGGTGTCGCGCCGGGGCTGGGTACGGCTGCCCGTGCGGCGGTTGCCGGAGGGGTAGATGGCGGCGGGCAATAAAAAAGCCGCCTCTCGGGCGGTGATGAGAAAAAGATAGCGCGGTATGCACCGGGCGTCAAGGGCCGGCCCTGGAGGGTTGGGGTGTGAGCGGTTCCGAACGTCTGAGACGCTTATTTCTCCACCCTCAATCAAGACTCGGAAGACATATGCGAAAGGCTTCCATTCACAAAGGGCCAGATTCCCCACCGTCTGCGCGAGCGCGAGTGCGTTAGAAAGCGGCCATGATCCAGCCGGAACGGGTGCGGGTGCTCAGGCCGGGCGAGCCGGGGCGGGGAGGCTTCGTGCTGCTGTGGGTGCAGTCCAGCGTGCGGACGCACGACAACCACGCCCTCGAATACGCGGTGGGGGAGGCCCGCAGGCTGGGCGTGCCCCTCGCCGCCGTCTTCGGCCTGAATCCGGGCTATCCGGAGGCGAACGCCCGCCACTTCCAGTACCTGCTGGAGGGATTGCGTGACGTGCGGGAGGGCCTGAAGGCGCGCGGCATCCCCTTCTCGATACGGATTGGGAACACGCCGGACGAGGTGCTGGGGGCGGCCCAGGATGCCTGTCTCGTCGTCACCGACCGAGGCTATCTGCGACCTGGACGACAGTGGCGGGCGGACCTCGCCCAGCGTCTGGAAGTGCCCTTCGTGCAGGTGGAGTCCGATGCGGTGGTGCCGATCAACACTGTGTCCGACAAGCAGGAGTTCGCCGCGCGGACCATTCGCCCCAAGATTCACCGTCATCTGGAACGCTTCCTCGTGCCCGTGGACGTGCAGGAGGGCGCGCAGGGACACCCGGACTGGGACCCCGGCCTGGACGTGAGCGACCCCGCGCTCACCGTGCGGGCGCTTGGTGTGGACAACAGCGTTCCGCCCGGTGAGGAGGAGGGGGGCGAGGTGGCGGCCCTGAAGCGGCTGGGGCACTTCGTCACCCGCCTGCTCCCCCGCTACGACGCCGGGCGGCGCGACCCCAACGCGGACGGGGGCAGCCGCCTGAGCGCCTACCTGCACTACGGGCACATCTCGCCCCTGACGGCGGCCCTCGCGGCGCGCGAGCACTCGGACGGCGGGCCGGGCCTCGACACCTTCCTGGAGGAGATGATCGTCCGGCGCGAACTCAGCTTCAACTACTGCGAGTTCAACTCCGCCTACGACCGCTACGAGGGGCTGCCGACGTGGACCCGGCAGGCATTGGAGGACCACGCCGCCGACCCGCGCCCGCACCTCTACACGCGGGAGGAGTTCGACGCCGCCGCGACCCACGACCGTTACTGGAACGCCGCCCACACTGAGATGGTCCGCACGGGCCGGATGCACAACGCCATGCGGATGTACTGGGGCAAGAAGATTCTGGAGTGGAGCGCCACGCCCCAGGAGGCCTACGACACGACCCTGTGGCTGAACAACCGCTATGAGCTGGATGGCCGCGACGCCAACTCCTACGTCAGCGTGGGCTGGGTCTTCGGCCTGCACGACCGCCCGTGGGCGCGGCGGCCCATCTTCGGCACCGTGCGCTACCTCGCCGCGAGCGGCCTGAACCGCAAGTTCGACGTGGAAGCGTACGCGCGCAGGTGGAGCTGACCCCCCACCGGTCCCCCCACCCTATCTGAGCATCTTGCACATCTCACTCAAGCCGGGTGATAAGCTTTCGCCCGAACCGTCTGGTGTCCGGTTCACACAACCGGGAAGCGCAAGGTCTGTCTCCCCAGGAGGCAGAAGACGAGGTGGAGGTGAGCGAGCGTTCTGCGGATGCCTCCAGGCCCGGCACGGGCCTCCCCGACTCCCCACGGAGTGAAGCGCGGCGATAAACCCCACGGTGACGTGGAGATAAGGCCGCGCGGTGCGAACAAATCGACTCAGACACCGCCCGCCCCGGCCTGAGCGCCGGGTGTGGGTCGAGGAGCATGTATGTGCGGAATCGTCGGATACATCGGCAGTCGGCAGGCGCAGGACGTTCTGATCTCCGGCCTCGCCAAGCTCGAATATCGCGGCTACGACAGCGCGGGCGTGGCGGTCGCGGACGGCGCTCACATCGAGGTCAAGAAGAAGGCGGGCAAGCTCGCCAACCTCAGCGGCGAACTCGCCCATTCGCCTCTTCCCGGCACCCTCGGCATCGGGCACACGCGCTGGGCGACCCACGGCCTGCCCAACGACACGAACGCGCACCCCCACGCGACGGAAGACGGGCGCATCGTCATCATCCACAACGGGATCATCGAGAATTACCTCTCGTTGAAAGAAGGGCTGCAAGCACGCGGCCACACCTTTAAGTCGGAGACGGACTCGGAGGTGCTGGCCCACCTCATCGAGGAGGCGTACTCAGGCGACCTGGAGGGGGCGGTGCGCGCGGCCCTGACGCAGGTGCGCGGGGCCTACGGCCTCGTCGTCACGCACGTGGACCACCGCGAGATCGTGGCGGCCCGGACCGTCAGCCCCCTCGTGATGGGCGTCGGCGAGGGCGAGATGTTCCTGGCGTCGGACGTGCCCGCCCTGCTGCCCTACACGCGCAACATGGTCTTCCTCCACGACGGGGACATGGTGGTGCTGCACGATGACGGCTTCCGGGTGACGGACCTCGCGGGCAATCCGCAGGAGCGTCCCATCGACCGCATCGACTGGGACGCCGAGGCGGCGGAGAAGGGCGGCTTCGACACCTACATGCTCAAGGAGATCTACGAGCAGCCCACCGCCCTCACGAACACCCTGATCGGTCGCCTCCACGACGACACGGGGGAGGTCAACCTCGACATCGGCCTCGACCCGTCCTCGTTCAAGCGCATCTCGATCATCGCGTGCGGCACGGCCTACTACGCCGGGCTGGTGGGCGAGTACCTCATCGAGCAACTCGCCCGCATCCCGGTCGAGGTGGACGTGGCCTCGGAGTACCGCTACCGCTCGCCCCTCGTGAGCGAGCACACCCTCGCCATCGTGGTGAGCCAGTCGGGCGAGACCATCGACACGCTCGAAGCCCTGCGCGAGGCGAAGAAGCACGGCGCGAGGACTCTCGGGGTCATCAATGCCAAGGGGTCCTCCATGACCCGCGAACTCGACGACACCCTGTACATCCACGCCGGGCCGGAGATCGGCGTGGCGAGCACGAAGGCGTACACCGCGCAGGTGAGCGCCATGCTGATGCTCGCCCTGTGGCTGGCCCGCGCACGCGGCACGCTGGGCGAGGCGCAGGCGCAGGACCTCCTGCACGCCGCCCGCGAGCTGCCCCGCCTCGTGGAGGAGGCGCTCTCTCCCGAGCGGGTGGAGCGGATCAAGGCCGTGGCCGAGAAGTACGCCGGGGCGCGCGACTACCTCTTCCTGGGACGCGGGGTGAACGCGCCGACCGCCTTCGAGGGGGCGCTGAAGCTCAAGGAGATCAGCTATATCCACGCCGAGGGCTACGCGGCGGGCGAGATGAAACACGGCCCCATCGCCCTGATCGATGACCAACTGCCCGTCGTGGTGATCGCCACCGAGAGTCCGCTGCTGGAGAAGACGATCTCCAACGTTCAGGAGGTCCGCGCCCGCTCGGGCCGGGTCATCGCCCTGCTCAGCGACGGCGACACCGGGAACGCCCGCCACGCCGACGACGTGCTGTACGTGCCCCGCGCGCACGAGGCGGTCAGCCCGGTGGTGAACGCGGTCGCCCTGCAACTGCTCGCCTACTTCACGGCGACGGCGCTGGGCCGGGACGTGGACAAGCCGAGGAACCTGGCGAAGAGCGTGACCGTCGAATAGCGGGGTCTGGCCGGGCGCATCGAATCGAGGTTCGGTGCGCCCTTTCTTTATCTCGGCGTGGAGGCCAGTTGGAAGACTCAAGACGCCTTACATTACGACGGGAAGAACACTGGCCCCGATGTGCGTTCTGGACGACACGGCGCTGAACTTTGCCGCTCTCCACGGCAGGGGGCACGGCATCGGCGGTTCTTGAAGGTCCATGAGTTGAGGTGCTCTTTCACCGCCGTATGTCGGCAGGTCGCCAGGATAAGAAGCTCTTCCAGTCAGGTCCTCACAGCCGCGCGTCTATCGGCTCGCTCTCCAGCGCCAGCACACCGAGGACGCACTCGTGGACCCGGCCCACGCCCGCCCCCTCCGTGAAGCGGTGCAGCGCCTCCAGCCCCAGGTGGAACTCCCGCAGCGCCCGCCCACGCTTGGCGGCGAGCGAGCGGGAACGCAGCCGCGCCAAGTGTTCCGGGCGCGTGTACTCCGGGCCGTAGATGATCCGCAGATATTCCCGGCCCCGGACCTTGACGGCGGGTTGCAGGGTGCGCTTCCCGGCGTCCAGGAAGGCCAGCGGCTTGACGACCATGCCCTCGCCACCGCCCGCCGTGAGGGCGAGCCACCACTCCGTCGCCTCCGCCTCACTCCCCTCGTCGCCCAGCGTGACGAGGCGGTGGGCCGTGCGCCCGAAGAGGGTGGGGTCGGCGTCCGCGAGCCGCCCCAGCGTGCCCAGGTGCCAGAGGTGGTCCCTGTCCATGTGGACCGTCCCCTCCGACGCGAGGAGGTGGAAGGGCCTGATCTGGACATCCCCCGGCCCCTCCACCCGGCGGACGTAGGCGCGGTAGGCGGCCCGGTACGCGGTGAGGTCGGCGGCCCGGTCACGGGTGCGGGTCAGCAGGTCGCCCACCTCCAGACCGCGTGCCCGCGCCCTCTCCAGCGCCTCCACGGCGGCGGGCAGGGTCGCGTTCCCCGCCGCACCCACCGCCGCGTACTGCCCCTTGATCAGCTCCTCCGCCTTGAGGCTCCACGGCAGAATCTCGGCGTCGAGGACGAGCCAGCCCGTGTTCAGCTCCTCCCACAGCCCGGCACGGGTGACGGCGGCGCGGGCGCGGGTCAGCACGTCGGCCTCCCAGTCGTCCTTGAGGAAGGGGCGTCCGGTGCGGGTGTAAATCCGGCCCAGCCCCTCCGGGCCGAAGCGTCGCCGGGCCGTCTCCTCATCCCGCGTCAGCACGAGGACGGCGCGCGACCCCATGTGCTTCTCCTCGCACACAACCTGCGCGACGCCCTGGGAGCGGAAGTACGCGAACGCCTCGGCGGGATATTCCAGAAACTCCGCCCGCCCGCTCGTCTCCACCGGACTCATCGTGGGGGGGAGGAAGGGACACCACGCGGGGTCCACGCCGAAGCGCCCGAAAGTTTCCAGCGCCGCCGCCCGCTCGCCCTCCTTCAGGGCCACGCCGCCGAAGGTCCGCGTCTCGATTCTGGCCCTGCCCGTCAGCGCGGCGAGGTCGGGCACACCGCCTAGCTCCCGCGTCTCCTCCGGTGGCGCGAGGGGACGCGCGGGCACGGCGTACTGCGCGTGGGCGGGCACGCCGACCGTCTCCATCTCCGGGTAACGCAGCGCGGTGAGCGAACCGCCGAACGCGCAGCCCGTGTCGATGTTGAGGGTTCGGTTGACCCACCTCGGCTGGGCGACCGGGGTATGCCCGTACACCACATAGGCCGACCCCCGATATTCCCGCGCCCAGTCGCGCCGCACGGGAAGGCCGAGGTCGTCCGTGCTGCCGTCCACGTCGCCGTAGAGGGCAAAGGACCGCACCCGCCCCGACGACCGCCCCTGATACCGCTCCGGCAATCCCGCGTGCGCGACGACCACCCGCCCGCCGTCGAGGACGAGGTGGCTCACCAAGCCGTCGAGGAAGGCCCGGACCTCGGCGCGGAACTCCGGCCCGGCGACCTCCAACTGCGCCAGCGTCCCGTCCAGCCCGTGCAGCCCCTTGACCGCCTTGCCGCCCAGCGCCCGCCCCAGCTTGTCGTCGTGGTTGCCGGGGACGCAGAGGGCCGCGCCGGAGCGGACCATCCCCATCACCAGCCGCAGCACGCCCGCGCTGTCCGGCCCCCGGTCCACGAGGTCGCCCACGAAGACGGCGGTGCGACCGGGCGGCGGGGTGACGGTCTCGCCCTCCAGCGTGTAACCCAGCCGTCCCAGCAGTTCGCGCAGTTCGGGCAGGCAGCCGTGAACGTCCCCGATGAAGTCGAACGGCCCCGTCAGCTCCTTGCGGTTCGTGTACAGGGGCACGCGCGAGACGGTCGCCGCCGTCACCTCCTCCTCCGTCCTCAGCGTCCAGACGTGGCGGAAACCCTCCTTCTGGAGACCGCGCTGGGTGCGCCGCAACTCGGAGACCTGCCGCCCGATCACCGAAGCGGGGAAGCTCCGGTCGGTCCGGGCCGCGTGTCGGGCCTCCAATACAGAGCGGGGCAGGTCGAGGACGATGGCGACGGGCAGCACGTCGTGGGCGCGGGCGAGGTCGATGAGCCGCCGACGATCCTCCGGGCGCACGCTCGTGGCGTCCACGACCGTCAACCTCCCACGCGTGAGCCGCTTCCCCGCCAAGAAAAAGAGGCTGTCGAAGGCGTCCCCCGTCGCCTCCAGGCTGTTCTCGTCGTCGCTCACGAGGGCGCGGAAGCGGTCGCTGCTCAGCACCTCGGTCGGGAGGAAGTGCCGCGCCGCGAAGGACGACTTGCCGGAGGACGACGCGCCGACGAGGGCGACGAGGGCGAGTTCGGGGAGCGGGATGTGCATGGGCAGGGACCTCAAGCGCCGATGCTCGCACATGGCGGCGGGGCGGGCATGGGCAGATTGGCGGAGGGGACGCGTAAACTCTGCCTCTTCCCAGTCCTCTACTCCTTTTTTCCTCTTTCACTGGTCAACCACAGGGGTACACTGGCCCCATGACCGGGACCCGACACACCCGCTGGAAGTTGGGCGAAACCCTCGGGCACTACGGCAAGACGCCCCTGGCCCTCGCGCGGGTGAGCGGGCTGTCCAAGAACACGGTGTACGACATCGTGAACGGCAGGGCCAAAGCGGTGACGCTGGAGACGTTAGACAAATTGCTGAGCGGATTGGAAGAACTGACCGGCGTGAGAATGACTGTGGAGGACGTGTTGCATCACCAGACCTCTCCCACGGTGGACGCGGGAATCGACCCCGCCCTGCAAGCCCAGCTCTCCGGTGCCCGTCCCTTCGACGCCGAGGAGTTGCTCGCCCTCGTGCCCGACTGGACCGAAGAGGAACGCGCCGAGAATGACCGCTTCTGGGCTGAGCGGGAGGCCGAGAAGCAGGCCGTTCGTGAGGCTCTGCGTCAGGTCACTCCTCGCGTCAGCAAGTCCGCGTGATCGACGAGCCAGATGGAATACAGCCGTCCGCAGCGCCGTTCGTCGTCATCGACACCAACGTTCTCAGTTACATCTTCAAGGGCGACACGCGCGGCCCCGCCTAAGCCCACCTCATCTCCCCGTACAGGGGTCTGATCTCGTTTCAAACGCTGGCGGAGTTGAGCGAGTGGGCGCTCAAGAATTGCTGGGGCGCACGCAGGACCCAACAGCTCCTCGACTTCCTGTCCCCCTTCGGCGTCATTCACTCCAATGCTTCCCTGTCTGCCCGCTGGGCCGCCGTTCGGGTTGCTGCCATGAAGGCAGGCCGCCCCATCGACTCCGCCGATGCCTGGATCGCCGCCACCGCCCTCGCCGTCGGCTGCCCGCTGGTCACGCACAACGCCGCCGACTTCGCGGGCGTACCGGGTCTGAGCATCGTCACCGCGCCGGGGAGCTGAGCCGCACCCCCACCACCCACTCGCTCACTGCGCGGGCCACATCGTCAGGCACGGCGTCGGGGAGATGTGTCGTCTGCCGCGCCTCCTCCAACTCCCGCACGAGGCGCAGATGCTCGGCCTGGTATACGGCTGGAGCTTCGGGCAGAGGCTCGCCCTCCCGCCCCTCCCGCTTCAACGTCATCAGGTCGGTGAGGAAGGGGAGGCGGGCTTCGGCGTTCAGGACTTCGAGGTTCGCCTCCACCTCCCCCGTTCGCAGGAGGTGCAGCCCGGTCAGCACGGTGCGGAAGGCGTAGAGCAGCGGCTTGACGCGGGGCACGTCCTCCCGCTCCAGCATCTCCCACTGGTTGCGGGTGAAGCCGAGATAGTGGTGCGCGTGGTGCCGGGTCACGCACCGCCGGGCGAGGGCGGCGAGGTCCGCATGGGCGGGCATCGTGTGGACGACGAGCGGCGAGAGCAGTTGCTCCAGCACGTACCCGTTACGGGTGAGGAGCAGCCGGGCGAACTTGCGCGCGTCATGCGTCACGAGGTCGAGTTCCACGGTCCCGTCGTCGCGCTCCAGGCTGTGCGTCTCCTCGGGCGTCTCCAGACCCAGCACATCCCGCAGGGGAAGGACGTGGACGCCGCGCAGGTCCCAGTCGCTATCCACGCTCGGGAAGCCGTAGAGGTGCGCGCCGCTGACCGTGGCGAAGACGAGGGGATGCGGGTAGGCGTGAACGGCATCAACAAGTTGTGGGGGAAAGATCATCGCCGTCACCAGTCCAGCGCCGCCCGCCGCGCCCGCAGGAGCCACGCCTCCACCCGTGCGTAGTCGGGGCGTTCGGGGAGGGTCGTCGCCGTGTACGCGCGGTCGAACCTCGCGTGAAGAGAGAGCCGCCAGCGTTCCAGCTCGGGCCAGGGCACCTCGCCCCGCTTGACGGCGAGGAGGGTGGCGCGGTGTTCGCCCACATGAACGAGGACCTCTCCCCGCTCCAGCACCGCAATGCCGCTCAGGAGCAGCCGGAGCAGGTGCATGGCGTGTTTCCAGCGGACCTCGCCGTGCTGCCGCAGGTCGGCCTCCAGCCGCTTGAACTGGCCCATCATGTACCCGTTGTACGTCTGGTAGACGAGGCGGCTCAGGAGCGCCTCGCGGATGTCCAGCAACTCCTGAGCCAGAGGTGTCACCGTCTGTACGAGGGGGCTGTGCAGCACTTCCAGCACGTTCGGATTAGCCTTCAGCGCGAGGGCGACGAACTTTCCCGCCTCCCAGTACACCTCCTCGCCGAACTCCAGTTGCTCGGGCACGCCCGCGAGGCCCCAATGCTCGCGCGCCGGGGGCAGGTAGAAGCCGCGCAGGTCGGTGTCACTTGCCTCCGTGTCGAGGCCAAAAGCCCGGCTACCGACCACGCAGCGGTATTGAATGAATGGAATGAAATCGCGCTCGGCGTGCGGCAGGGCGTTCTTCTCATGTCGCCGGACGGTCAGGCCGCCCCGGTTCAGGGTCGCCTCCGTCCCGTCGGGAAAGCGGACGCGGTAGGCGTGGTCGGGGTCGAGGGGCGAGCGGACGACTACAGCGACGGCCCCCGCCGGGTGTCCCGACACGGGCAGGCGCGTGACGACGCTCGTGCCCACGGGGAGCACGGGCGGCAGGGTCACGGAGTCGCCCTCTCGAACACCGCCATCTGCGTCACCGGGCCGAACTCGGGGTGAACGTCGCCCACGTCCTCGTACCGGACCGTGTAGCCGTGAGCGCCTGCCGCCGCATCGGCCCACGCGCGGAACTCGGCGCGCGTCCACTCGAAGCGGTGATCGGCGTGCCTCATGCCCGCATCTTCCCCACCGTGCTTAGCGGAGAACAGGGCGTTGTACTCGCGGTTGGGCGTCGTCACGACCACGGTTCCGGGCCGGGCGTCGCCGAAGAGGTTGGCCGTCAGGGCGCTCAAGCGGTGCGGTTCGAGGTGTTCGATGACCTCCACGAGCGCGGCGGCGTCGAAACCGCGCAGGCGGGCGTCGCGGTAAGTAAGGCTGCCGTGCAGGAGGCGGACGCGGGCGGCGAGTTCGGGGCGCTCCCGCAGGTGCAGTTTCTCGGCGGCGATTTCCAGCGCGCGGGCGCTCACGTCCAGCCCGACGAGTTCGCGGAACTGCGGGACGGCGAGCAGACGCCTCAGCAACTTGCCCTCCCCGCAGCCGAGGTCGAGGACGCGGGCGGCACCGCTGGACCGCAGCACCTCCGCCACCCGGTCCAGCCGCTCGTCGTGGAGGCGGGGGCGGGGGTCGCGGGGTACGGTCTCCTCCTCGGTCACGTCCACGGTGAAGCTCGCCTCCGCCCGCCGCACGAGGTCGCGGAAGCGCAGGAAGCGGCCCGCGATGAGGTCCCGCTCCGGGTGCGCGTCCAGCCAGCCCGCGCCGTGCCGCAGCAGCTTGTCCACCTCCGCGTCGTCGAGGTAGTAGTGCTTCTTGCCGTCCAGTACGGGCAGGAGGACGTACAGGTGGGCGAGGAGGTCCCGCAGGCGCACCGTACCGCTCAGCCGCAGCCGGACATAGGGCCGCGCGCCCCACTCCGGGAAGAGGGGGTCGAGGGGGATGGCCTCCGCCTCCACCGCGTACCCCAGCGGCCCGAACAGCCGCGCTGGCAGGTCGGCGGGACCGCGCGAGGCGACACAGGGCAGCTCGGCCACGAGGGGGAGGGGCGCGTCCGCCAACTCCTGACGGTCCTTGCTCCGCCCCGTCATCGCCGTGCCGAAGGCGTCGCGCAGGGCCACGGCGAGGAAACTGCCGCCCGCGTAGGGTCGGTCGTTCACGTAGGGTTCGAGCGGGGCACCGTCCCCGGCGCGGGTGTGCCGCGACAGCGCCACCGGGTCCACCTCCAGCAGCAGCGCCGCCGTGCAGACCTCGGGCGTCGCCTCCGGGTAGAAGACGGTGGAGCGACCGAAAGGCAACGCGCGCTCCAGCACGCGGTCCGGGTGCTTGTGCAGCAGGAAGCCGAGGTCGGTCGCCGGAGGCGCGTCCGGGCCGGGTCGTGTGGCGGTGAGGGTGAGCAGCATGTCGGGAGGCTAGCGCGGCGGCTGAGCATGGGCGTCCGTCAAGTGGCGGACGGGAGAGGGGGAGCGGTGCTCGCCATCCCCCACCCGGCCTTCTCCGCAAACGCTTGGTGTGAATTGCGGATTGGGGAAGGGGGCGTTTTCGCTGTCTGGCGAGAAGACGAGCGGTACTCGTCACCCCCCTCCCCAACCCTCCCCCACAAGGAGGGAGGGAGCAAAGAGCGTGGCTGGCACGCTTGCCTGCTCTTGCACATCAAGCGTCGCAAGGGGGGAGGAGCAAAACAGCCGGGCTGCCCTTCTGGCGACTGGAAGCTGGCGACTGGCGACCCTCCCGAAGCCTCAACGCCCCTCATCACTCATCACTCATCACTGCCGGAAGCGGCGGGTATGACACAATCGGCCCTGATGCTGTGGACCCGGCCCTCGACCATGCTGCGGCTGCTCGCGCTGCTGGTCGTCTCGGAACTCGTGCGGACGGGCTTTTTCGTGTCGGCGCTGCCCGTGGCGGGGCCGGGGCTGGGGCTGGGGGCGGCGGTGGTCGGGTTGATGGTCGGTGTGCACTACCTCGCCGACGCGCTCGCCAAAGGTCCCGCCGGGCTGGTGACGGAGCGGTGGGGACTGGGGCGCGTGCTGACCCTGGGCGCGGTGCTGGGGCTGGGGGCGGTGCTGGGGGCGCGGTTCGTCCCGTTCGCCGGGTGGGGGGTGCTGGGGTGCGCGGCGTGGGGGCTGGCCTACGCCGCCCTGTGGCCGGGCCTGATGAGCACGTCGCAGGCGCTGGCCCGGCCCGGACGCACGGCGCGGGCGCTGGCGGTGTCCAGCCTGAGCGTCGCCCCCGCCATCCTGGGCGGCGTGCTGGGCGTCGGGCCGCTGATGCAGGCGTACCCGGACGCGGCGTGGACCCTCCTGCTGGTCGCGCAGGGGCTGGCCCTCGCCCTCGCGCTGAGCCTGTGGCGGCTGCGGCTGCCCCGGCTGGAGGGGGGCGGGTCGGGCCTGACCGGAGCGTCGGTGTGGCGCGGCTGGTCGCGTGTGGCCGTGCTGCTGCCCGCCGCCTTCGCGCAGACGCTCGCGCCGGGGCTGCTCGTCACCGTGTTCTACCCGCTGCTAGCGCGGCTGGGGCTGGGGCTGGGCGACCTGATGGGGCCGGGGCTGCTCGCGCTGGCGGTGTTCGGGGCGGCCTTCTGGGTCTCGGGGCGGGTGGCGGACGGGGCGCATCCCCGGCGTGCCCTCGCGCCCGGCCTGCTGCTGCTCGCCCTGAGTTTCGGCACGGCGGCCCTGCCCGGCGCGGAAGCGCGGCTGTGGCTCCTCGCCCCCCTGTTCGGCGTCGGGTACGGGGCCTTCGTGGTGGGCTGGAACGGCCTCGTCGCGCGGGTGCTGCCCGAGTCCCACCGCGCCGCCGCCTGGGGCACCGTGATGGCGGTGGAGGCGCTGGGCTACGCCGTCGGGCCTGTGCTGGGAGGCGTGGCCTGGGCAACTTTCGGCCCGGCGGGGGTGTTCACGCTGGGGGCCGCCGTCTTTCTGCTCGCGGAGGCGTACTACCTGTGGCCGGGGCGGTCGGTGGCCCGCGCGCTGCCGCAGAGGGATGAGGTGTTGGGGGTGAGGCGTTAGGGGAGAAGGCCCAAGCTGAAGCCCTCCCCGGCTGATCGCTGAAAGCTGACGGCTGACCCCCTCCCCCTCACCACTCCTCCGGTGCTACCAGCAACGGCTCCTCGCTCTCGAAGGCCTCGGCGGAGCGCACGCGGGCGAGGGTGCCCCAGTACGTCATGCGGGCGCGGCGGCGCTCCACGACCTCGGGCGTGACCGTCTCCGAGACGTGGCCGCCCGCGAACTGGCTGGCGTGCGCGCGGATGGCGGCCTCCCACTCGGGCAGCACGTCGCCCACGTCCACGAGGACGTTCGCGGTGATGTCGCCGTTCCCCTGATACAGCAGCACGCGGGAGACGCGGTGTGGCTCGCCGTCCAGGTCGGCCTTCCTCAAGGCGGCGAGGTGCAGCGCCCGCCTCGCCAGGTGGTACGTCCCGAAGTGGTCCGGGTGGCGGTCGCGGTGGTGCGGCACGACGAGGACGCGCGGCCTCAGCGCCCGCAGCACCCCGGCGAGGGCGTGTGCTCCCTCCGGGGTGTCCCGCAGCTCGCCGTCCGGCAGGCCGAGCTGTCCGCGCCACGCGAGGCCCAGGATGGCCGCCGCCGCCTCGCACTCCGCCGCGCGCTCCTCCGGCGTGCCCTGGGTGCCCCGCTCGCCACGCGACAGCTCCAGCACGCCCACCGCCCGCCCCGCCCGCGCGAGCCGAATCAGGGTGCCGCCCGCCCCAATCTCCGCGTCGTCGGGGTGGGGAGCCAGACACAGCCAGTCGAGGGCTTGCTCCGCGCCGTAGACCGTCTCAAACGTCCGCATGGCCCACAGGATAGAGCGGGAAATAAAAAAACCGCCTCTCGGGCGGTGATAAGAAAAAGATAGCGTGGTATGCACGGGCCGTCAAGTGCCGCACCCGAGTTTCCGGCTGATTCCAGATAAGGCGGCTCAGGACGTTGTTTTTCCCAGTCAACCTAGAACGCCGGAAACGGCCCTATTCAACCTTCAACGCTCCGAGGTATGCGCCTCCCCCTCCTCCACCCGCCCTTCCCCCGACCCGGACAGCCCGGCGGCGCGCAGGATCACGAGCAAGGACACGACGCGCCCGGCGGGCACCATGTAGCGGCCCCGGCCCTGCGGACTGAGCCACCCGGCGGCCTGCAACTCGCGCAGGTGGTGGTAGAGCTTGCCCGCCCCCGCGAGGTCGGGCCGGGCCTGAAACTCCGCCGTGGTCCGCTGCCCGTGGAGCACGGCGCGCAGCAGCGCGAGCCGCAGCGGGTGCCCCAGCGCGGCGAGGGCGGGCGCGGCCCCTCCCCAGTCGGCGGCGAGCAGGTCGGGCGTGAGGGCGGTGTCCTGCCAGCCGTAGCGCTCGCCCGTGGGCAACCTCGCGTGGCCGGAGAACAGCACCGCGCCCTGGGGATGGCGGGTGGTCAGGGTGTCCAGCGCCCAGAAGTCGCTGCCGGGAGTGGGGGATGGGGTGGGTGGGTCGGTCCGCTGCCCCTCCAACGCCTCCACGCGCTCCTCCAGCACACGCAGGCGGTCTTCGAGGTCGGGGGGCGCGGTCATCGCGGCGAGTCTAGCGGCCCCGCAAAGCGTCCAGCAGGCGCTGAGTCTCGGCGGGCTGGATGGCGACGCGCAACATGGCTTCCTCCAGACTCTTCTGGAGCCGCCCGTACTCGTTCAGGGGAATGCGGCGCAGAAAGACGGCGACGACCAGCCGCTCCCCGGCGCGCGGCCCGACTTTCGGCTGGAAGGCGAGGGTGTTGGTCAGGACGCCCGTCAGGCTGCCCCCTTTGGCGTAGAGGGCCGTGAACGCCTGGGCCATGTCGGAGTTGACCCGCAGCGGCCAGCCCAGGTGCCGGGCCATCGTCTCCCTCACGGCGGGAGACAGACCCGTGCCCGTCAGCACGCGCGCCATCAGGCCCACGTAATCGTTCACGGTTCCCCGCGCGTCGGTCGCGTCCGCTAGAGCCGCCTGCTGGGCGACGGAGGGCCAGGTGGGCCGTTCGGTGAGGGTGTCGCGTGCCCGTGCGTCCTGCCGCAGAACCCGCGCCCATCCCCAGTCCTGGGCGACACGGGCCGCCACTGACTGCCGCGCGTAGACGGTCGTGGCGTCCGGCATACTCCAATTTCCGATCAGCCCCAGGAACGGGCCGAAGTTCTCCTGCGCGGTCAATCCTAATGCGCGGATGGTCTCGGGAATGGCGTCCGGTCCCAGGCGCGTGAGGAGGAAATCGGTCGCGGCATTGTCGCTCGTCTCGATCATGAAGCGGGCGAGGGTATCGAGCGGGACCGTCTGTGAACCGTCCCGTGCCCGGCCCAACGCGTCGGCGGGGATGCCCAGCGCCTTGAGGCTCGCCGCGTGTGCGCCGCCGTCGGTGCCGGGCACGAGGTACGTCTCCCACTCCGAGAGTTGCACCGGGGCCTGGGGGTCTTGCCGCCCCGCCTCCACCGCCCGCGCGTAGGCGGCCAGCACCACGATCTTGCGCGTGCTGGCAAGGGGCATGGGTTGGGTGGGATTCCAGCTCAGCCGATGTCTGGTGGGGTCGGGGGTGCCGTCCGCCCGCACAGCGGCGGTGAAGACGGCCACGTCCCCCGGCTGCCGCCGCGCGAACTCCAGCAGCGGCGCGAGCGGGTCTTCCTGCTGAGCGTTGGCACAACCAGGAAGAAGGCTGAGGGCGAGCGTCAGCAGCTTTCGCATGGACTACATTACTTTGTAATCGTGTAAAACTCAAACCGGGACCCGCTCCACACGCCTACCCCTTGTCCCCCACGTGAATTGCCGCGATGCCGAACGTCAGCAGGCGGTAGCGGGTGCGAAAGCCCGTCGCGTGCATCAGCGCCGCCAGCCGCTCGGGATCGGGAAAGGCGAGGACGCTTTCGGGAAGGTAGGTGTACGCGCCCGCGTTGCCGCTGATGACGGCCCCGATGCGCGGCAACACATGTCGGAAGTAGAGGCGGAACACCCCGCCGAAGAGGCCCGGACGGGGCGGCGGGAATTCCAGAATGACGAGGCGACCGCCGGGGGTCAGCACCCGCCACATCTCCGCGAGGCCGCGCCCGTAGTCGGCGAAGTTGCGGAAGCCGAAGGCGCAGGTCACGGCGTCGAAGCTGGCGTCGGGGTAGGGCAATCTCAGGGCGTCGCCCTCCTCCAGCCGCACGTCCAGCCGCCTCGCGCGGGCCTTCGCGCGCCCGATCTCCAGCATCTGCGGCACGAAATCGCTGCCGACGACCTCGCTGCCGGGTGAGCGGGCCTTGAGTTCGAGCGCGAAGTCCGCCGTGCCCGTCGCCACGTCGAGAATTCGTGCGGGGCCGAGGGCGAGCGCCTCGCGGGCCGCCTCCCGCCGCCAGCCCCGGTCCACGCCGAGGCTCAGCACACGGTTGAGCAGGTCGTAGCGCGGGGCGATGGAGGCGAACATCGCCTGCACCTCCCGGCCCTTGTCACGGGCGTTGTCATGGGTGCTGTCACGGGCACCGTCGCGCGGCCCGCCGTGTCGGTCGCCCACCGGGGGCCTGCTGGGGAGAGGGGTCATGGGGGGATGATAGGGGCACGGGTCGGCGGCGGGTGGGACGGTTGACGGGAAGTCACCAGCGGCCAGTCGCCAATCGCCAGAAACAGCCATCGGCGAGGCCTGTTCCCCTCGCAGCCCGGAACGGACGGCCTACGTCAATTGGAGCAAGCCCGCGCCCGTCGGCTGAAATCCACAGCCCGCGTAGAACTCCGCCAGATGCGGCTCGAAATCCACATGAAGCCACCCGGCACCACCCACGCGGGCCGCTTCCGCCGCCAGTCTGACCAGCTCGGTCCCGACCCCGCGCCTCTGAGCCTGCGGGTGAACGGTCGTATCGAGGAGGAAGGCGTGGACGCCCCCATCCCAGGCCACATTCACGAAGCCGACGAGTTCGTTCCCGTCGTGCGCCGTCACCCACGTCAGACTGCGGGCGAGGACGGCGGGCCACCCGCTCCCGTCGTCGTGCCCACCCCATGCGGCCCGGCGCAGACGGCCCAACCCGGCAAAATCGACCTCCGCACGGACACGGTAGAGGATGGGCGGCATGGGGCGAGCTTAGACCACACAGGGGTTCTGGCGACTGGCGACCCTCCCCCACCAACACCCGGAAAGAGGGGTGAGAGAAAAGTGTAAGCGCCGCGCCCCTACACTCGCCGCAGGTCTGCCATGACGAACTCCGTGTACAACCTGACTGTGCGCGCCCTTTCCGGCCTCGTGTCCGAACGGGCCGCCGACACCCTGCTGCGGGGGGCGCTGCGCGATCAGGGCCTCGCCCCGGAGGGGATCAGCGCCCGCGACATGCAGCGCGTCATCGAAGGCCCGCTGCTGGGCCGACTGTCGGGCGTGCTGCCCGCCGCCCAGGCCCGCGCCGAGCTGGGAGCACTCGCCCAGCAACTCGCCCGGCAGTCGGCCCCGGCCCCCACGCCGCGCCCGGCGTCGCCCGCCGTCACCTGGGACGAGCCGCCCGGCACTGACCTCACCCGCTGGGACGACGGCGAGGGCGACGGCCCCGACAGCGGCCCCGGCCTGCACGCCGACGACTTCGAGTTCGACGACCCGGACTACCTCGCGCCCCCGGAGACGCGGGCCTACGCGCTGGGCGACCCCGCCGACCAGGACGCGTTGATTTCCCACCTCGCGCGGATGACGGGCGTGCAGGGCGTGTTGATCTGCCGCGCCTCGGGCGAGGTGCTGCGCGAGCGGGCGCTCCCCGGCGCGGCCAGCCTGGGCGGGGTGGTCGCCGCGACCGCCATGCTCTTCCAGAAACGTGCCCTGCGGCTGATGTCCGCCGACCTGGGCGGGCGCACCGTCGCCATGCGGCCCCTGGGGACGTTCCTCGTGGCGGTGGTGGCCGGGCCGGGCGTCAATGTCGGGCGGCTCCTGGCGGAGTTGCAGCATCTTCGGGAGGCCTCATGAATCGTCCCAATCAGCGCCGGGCCGCAACCCTCGCCCTCCTCACCGCCCTCGCGGCGGGCACGGCGGGGGCACAGGACCTCGGGGCGTACCGCGCCCTGGCCGCGAGCCTGGACGCCGCCGCCGAGGCCCGCCCGACGAGCGCCGAACGCGCCCTGACCTCCCTCGACCGGGCGGAGACCGCCTACGCGGCGCTGGCCCCCACCCTCCACAACCGGCAGCTCACGGCGGGCCTGAAGACCGCGCTGGACGGGGCACGCGGCGCACTCGCCCGCACGCCCGCCGAGGTGCAGGCGCAGGTGCTGCTCGCGCGCGGGCTGATGCGTAAGGCCCTCTACGACCAGACCATGACCCGGCTGATGGAGGCCTCCGCGAACGGTGCCCCCCAGGTCCGGCTTCTCGGGCGCGAGTTCGGCCTGAGCGGTGAGGCGGCCTCGGCCCTCGCGCGGGACGCGGCGGCGGGGCGGCCTGAGCGCGTCGCGTGGCGGCTCCAACGGGCGGCGGCGGCGAAGGTGGGCGCGGCCCTGAGCGCCACTCCGGCGCGGCGCACCCCGGCGGCGTACCTCAGCCTCGCGCGGGCGGCGGGCTGGTTCACCGTGGTGCAGGACGCGGGCGGCGCGGGCGGCCTGCGGGTTGCGGCCTTCGACGAGGCCCTGCGCCAGCTCACGGCGGGCGACACCGCCGCCCTCGCGGCCTCCCTGCGGACGTTGCGGCAGGGCGCGGGGGCGGTGTCGCGGTCGCTCGCCACCCCGCCCACGGTGACGGCCCCGGTGCCGGATTCCCCCACCCAGTCCCAGAAGGTCGGGGAGACGACTCCGGCCACCCCCCCTTCCCCTGCGGCTCAACCCGAGTCGCCGACGACCGAGGTTCAACCAGCCAACCCCATCCCCACGGGCGAGCGGGGCGTGGACGCCGCCTACGCCGCGCTGGGACGCGCCCTGACCGCCGCCGGGCACGGGGACGGCGCGGGGACGCGGGAGGCGCTGGGACGCGCTGGAGCCGCCCTCACCGCCGTGCCCGACCGGATGCGCGCGGCGAGCGGGTACGAGGCATTCTCGGGGAATCTCGCCGCCGCCGCGGCCCACCGCTCCCCCCGCCCGGAGGACGTGCAGGCCCTCATCGCGGGGCTGGGGGCGCTGGAGCGCGAGGCTGCCGGGGAGCGGCCCAGCCGCCTCGACGCGCTCTCGGCGGGGGCCGCGCGGCTGTTCGGGGGTGGGCTGCGGGCCGCCGTGTTCCTGGGGCTGGCGCTGCTCGCGCTCGTGCCGCTGTACCTGCTCAACCTCGCCTTCGGGGGACGCAACCCCTCGTGGCGGGCGATCTCGGCGGCGCTCGTGCTGCTGCTGCTGCCCGTCTTCCTGGAGGGGGCCTTCGGCTTCGTGGGCTGGCTGGGCGATATTACGGGCACCCGGTTCCTCGCCGGGGCGACCACCCTCACCCTCTCGCAGGGGGCCTACGGCGCGCCGCTGTGGGCCGTCACGGCGGCGCTCGGCATCGGGCTGGCGGCCTTCGGCTTCCGGGGGCTGTGCGTGCAGTTCGGGCTGCTGGGCGGCGGTTCGGCGGGCACCCCCGCGAACACCACCAGCCTCGACTGGGATGAGGAGCCGTCATGAGCGTGAGCGCCGAGAGCGGGCTGTACCACCTCCCCACGCGGCTGCTCGGCGACCTCGTGTCCCCACGCGTCCTGGAACGCCTCCTGCAGGACGGGGCGCAGTCTCGCAACCTCACCGTGCGGACCCTGGACGCCGCCGCCCTGGAGGACATTCTCAAGCGCGAGGTCTTCAAGCGGCTTCAGCTCAGCGTGCCCGCGCCCCTCGCCAAGCGCCGGGTGTCGGAGGTCATCACCGAGCTGCACCGGGTGGCCCGTGAGGGCAGCGGCCCCACCCCGCCGCCCGGCAGCTCCCTGACCGTGCTGGAGGAGGGGGTGCGGCGCTTCTCGCTGTACTTCGACTGGCCCGAGACCCAGCGGCTGCGCGGCGTGCTGGGGGTCGCCCGGCAGGAGGAGGACGCCGGGCGCGATCCGGGGGCGCTGGTCCGCGAGGGCCAGGACCTCATCGCGCTGATGGAGCGCCGCCTGGAGGAGGGCCTCGTCACCCAGGCGCAGGACCTCGCGGAGCTGCGGGCCACCTTCGCGCGGGTGCAGGGCATGGGCGGCAAGGACGTGCGCCGCCTCGACAACCTGACCCTTCAGATCGACGAGGCCCAGCGCCAGGGCACCCTGCTCCCCGCCGAGGTGGAGCGCGCCCGCACGATCGCCTTCACCCTGCGCCGGGGGCTGGAGTCGTCTCTCGTGCAGCCGCTCGCCGGGCCGGGCACCCCCGCCGCCCCCGACCCGGAGGCGCAGGCGCGGGTCCTCGCGCTGGAGCAGGAACATGCTGGACGGCTCCTCGCCGACCTGTCACGCGAGTTCGGCCCGCTGCTTCGCACCCGCCCGGACCTGGAAGCCCAGGAACACAGCCTGCGGGAGAGCCACGGGGCCGGGGCGCTGGAGGCGGGGACGGTGGACGCCTGGCGCGCCACGCTGGAGGCCGCCCGTGAGGAGGCCCGCACCACTCAGACGGCCGACCTCGCCCACGCCGAGGCCCGGCTCTCCGCCCTGCCCGACCAGCCCGCCCTGCGTGAGGCGCGGGTGGCGCTCGACGTGGCGCGGCTCACGCTCTCCGGGGGGGGCCTCGCCGCCGACGAGCTGCGCGACCTCCACGCCACCCTCGACGCGCTGGAGGCTTCCCCGGAGGTGGCCGAGCGCCTGCTCGCGGCCCAGCGCGAACTCGCGGAGGTGGAGCGCGCCGCCCGTGACGTGCCCGGCGCGGCGGCGGAACTCGCCCCCGGCCTGAATGCCGTCCGCGAGGCCCTGGGGCGCGGCGAGGAGGTGGACCTCGCGCCCCTGTGGCTCGCCCTGGAGCGCCGCATGGGCGAGGCCGCCCGGCAGCGCGAGGACTTCGACGCCCGCGCCGACCACGTGATCCGTGAGTACGATACGGTGCGCCACCTCGCGGGCGAGACCACCCAGCGTCTCGGTCGCCACGCCGACACCCTGCGCGCCCAGCGCCGCCTCGGGCCGATGTCCAGGGATGCCCGCGAGCGGTACGCCCAGACGCTGGAGGAGGCCGAGGCCCTGCTCGCCGAGGCCCACGCCGAATACCGCGCCGCCCAGGAGGTCACGGCCACCTTCGGGGCCGACGCCCTGAGCGGCCTGCTCGACGTGTTCGACTTCGGGGGGCTGGGGGACGGGGCCGGGAGCGTCTTCGGGGAAGACCCTGCTCAAACGCCCACCCAACCTGCGCCCGCCCTCGCCTTCCCCCTCCCCAGCCTCCCGGCCCGGACCTGGACCGTTCAGGACGGCCTGATCTCCTCCGGGCCGCACGACCCCACAGCACAGGGAGTCGCGGCCCTGCTCGCCCAGGCGACCCTCCTCGGGCTGCGGCACGCGCGCTTCGAGGACGACCGAGGGGTGTGGGCGGCCATCCTGCGGCCCGACAGCTCCTGGCGTCTCGCCCACGCTGGCGACGCGGCGGCCCTCGACCGGGAGGCCGGAGGCTGGCTCGGGGGCGCGGCGGACTGAGCCGGAGGGGCCACCTCCCCTGCAGGGCGGGCACGTCGAGGCACCTCGGCCCCCGCCCGTTTGCTTTACTCGGGGGCGTGACCCCTCCCCTTCCCCTCCGGCCCGGCGAGGTGCGGCTCCTGCACGGCGCGGGCGAACAACGCGACCTCGGTGCCGTGCTCGCCCGTGCTCTGTCACCGGGCGCGGTGCTGTTTCTGGAGGGCGAACTCGGGGCGGGCAAGACCACGCTGACGGGCGGGCTGGTGGCGGCGCTCGGCTTCGCGGACCCCGTGACCAGCCCGACCTACGCCCTGATGCACCCCTACCCGACGCAGGAGGGCCGCGTCCTGCACGTGGACGCTTACCGGGTGCGCGACCCGGCGGAGCTGTACGACATGGACCTCGAAGACCTGATCGCGGGCAGCCGCCTCAGCGTCATCGAGTGGGGCGAGGGCCTGTATGCCGACTACCCGGACGCGCCCATCCTGCGGCTGGAGCATGTGGAGGGCGAGCCGGAGGTGCGGCGGGCGGTGCGGGTGCGCTGAGAGCGAATCCACAAGGACCGTCACCCTCCCTTTCAACCTGGTGATAAGACGAGATAGAGGAAAGGGCGAGTCGCCTTCTTCCTTTGCTCCCACTCTTTGAACGCCTGATGTGAATTGCAAATTGGGCAAGAGGAGCACTTTTATCGTCTGGCAGCAGGACGAGCGGTGCTCGTCACCCCCTCCCCAACCCTCCCCCACAAGGAGGGAGGGAGCAAAAAGTACCTCCAACACGCTTACTTCCTGATTCATATCAAGCGTCTTGAGGCGGGCTTGGCCTCCGAAGACTCCTGCTCGTCAGCCCAAGCTGAAAAGACGTGTAGACCGTCTTTCAATCCGGTCTGCCACCGCCCGACAGCACCAACCTCACCAAGTCCCAACCTTCCCTCAACCCCGGTTTCCCGGAGTTCGTGGGTGACAATGCGCCTATGTGGACACTGGTCTTGAACTGCGGGTCGAGCAGCGTCAAGTTCGCCCTGCAAAACCCCGAGACGGGTGAGGGGCGGCTCTCCGGCCTCGCGGAGCGGCTGGGGTCGGGCGCGGCGTCGGTGCGGGTGGACAGGGGCGGCGAGCGCGTGACCCACTCCCTGCCCGGCGGGAGCTACCCGGAGGCGTTTGGGGTCATCCTCGCGGAACTCGACGCGCTCGGCGTGCGGGACGATGTGCGTGCGGTCGGCCACCGGGTCGTCCACGGGGGCGAACGCTTCAGCGCCCCGGCCCTCGTCACGCCGGAGGTGCTGGACGCCATCCGGGCGTGTGTGCCCCTCGCGCCGCTGCACAACCCGGCGAATCTGGCGGGCATCGAGGCGGCGCGGGCGGCCTTTCCGGCGTTGCCCCACGTGGCGGTCTTCGACACGGCCTTTCACCAGACGATGCCCGAGGTCGCCTACCGTTACGCCGTGCCGGAGGCGTGGTACGCGGCGCACGGGGTTCGGCGCTACGGCTTCCACGGCACCAGCCACGCCTACGTCGCGGGCGAGGCGGCGCGGATGCTGGGGCGGGACCTGGGAGACGTGAATCTGATCACCGCCCACCTCGGCAACGGGTGCAGCGTCACCGCCGTGCGGGGCGGGCGCAGCGTGGACACCAGCATGGGCCTCACGCCGCTGGAGGGCGTCGTCATGGGCACCCGCAGCGGCGACGTGGACCCCGGCCTCCACGACTTCCTCGCCCGGCAGGCGGGCCTGAGCCTCGGGGAGATCACGGCGGCGCTGAACAAGGAGGGCGGACTCCTCGGTCTCTCCGGCCTCACCAACGATATGCGCGAGCTTGAGGAAGCTTCGGCACGTGGGCACGTGGGCGCGAGGCTCGCCGTGGATGTGTTCGTCTACCGCCTCGCGCGGACGGTGGCGGGCATGACGGCGGCGCTGGAGCGGCTGGACGGCCTCGTCTTCACGGGCGGCATCGGCGAGAACAGCGCCAGCGTCCGCGCGGCCACTCTCGCCCGCCTCGCCGTCCTCGGCTTCCGGGTGGACGAGGAGGCCAACGCGCGGGCGGTACGTGGGCAATCCGGCGTCATCACGGCGCAGGGCAGCCCGCCCGCCCTCGTGGTGAACACGAACGAGGAGTTGATGATCGCGCGGGAGACGGCTGGGGTGGTGGAGCGTGGAGCGTAGACCGTAGGAACAACGTCTTCCACCCACTCTTTTTCCACAAGCCACACCCCATAAGCCCCCCGAAGGAGCCACCCCATGAAAACCCTCTTCGTCGCCCCCACCCGCAACGGCGTCGGCCTGACGAGTACGGCGCTGGGGCTTGCCCGCGCGCTGGAGCGGCAGGGCCTCAAGGTCGCCTTTCTCAAGCCCATCGCGCAGACGCACGAGCGCACGACGGACGACTCGGTGCATTTCGCGCGCACGCTCGCGCACGCCTCGGCCCCCGACCCCATCCCCCTCGCCTCCGCCGAGGAGCAGCTCAGCCAGGGCGGCGAGGAGGACCTGATGGAGAGCGTGATCGCCCTCTCCCGGCAGGCGGCGGCGGGGGTGACGGGCGGGGCCGACGTGCTCGTGGCCGAGGGGCTGGCGCTGAACGAGCGCAACGTGTACGCGGGGGCGCTGAACGCCAGCCTCGCGCGCAATCTGGAGGCCGACGTGGTGCTCGTCTCCAGCCTCGCCGGGGTGGAGGCCGCCGCCCTCGCCGACGAGCTGGAGATCACCGCGCAGAGCTACCGCCGCTCGGACGGCTCGGGCCTCGCCGGGTACGTGCTCAACTTCGCGCCCCGTGAGCTGGACTTCGGCGGCCTGCTCGCGGAGTTGCGGACGCGCAGCCGGGTCCTGGCGGGCGGCGAACTGCCCCTCCTCGGCGTGGTCGCGCAGTCCCCGACCCTGAACGCCCCGCGCACCCTCGACGTGGCCCGGCACCTGGGGGCGGAGGTGCTGAACGAGGGCGAGGCCAGGTTGCGCCGCGTCACGAGCACGGTCGTCACCGCGCGCACCGTGCCGCGCATGGCCCACCTGTTCGGGCCGGGGGCGCTCGTCGTCACGCCCGGCGACCGCGAGGACGTGGTGATGGCGGCGGCGCTCGCGCACCTCAGCGGGGTGCCGCTGGCGGGGCTGCTGTTCACCTCCGGCAGTGGCCCCGAGGAGTCCATCGAGAAGCTGTCGCGCGCCGCCCTGACGAGCACCCTGCCCGTGCTGCGGACCGAGACGAACTCCTACGAGACGGCCTCGCGCCTCTCGCGGATGGACCCCCGCGTTCCCCACGACGACACCGACCGGATGGAGCGCATCCTCGACTTCATCGCCGACCGGCTGGACATCGTGCCGCTGGGCACGAGGTTACGCAGGCCGGAGGCCGAGGGCGAGCGCCGCCTGCCGCCGAGCGCCTTCCGTTACGAACTCATCCAGAAGGCTCGCGCCGCGAATAAGCGCATCGTCCTGCCCGAGGGCGACGAGCCGCGCACCGTTCGCGCCGCCGTCCGCTGCGTGGAGAAGGGCATCGCGCGCCCGGTCCTGCTCGCCAAGCCCGAGCGGGTGCGGCAGGTCGCGGAGGGGCAGGGCCTCACCCTCCCCGACGGGCTGGAGGTCCTCGATCCCGACGCCATCCGCTCGAAGTACGTCCCCCCGATGGTCGAACTCCGCAGGAGCAAGGGCCTGACCGCCCCGCAGGCCGAGGCGCAACTGGAGGACACCGTTGTTCTGGGCACGATGATGCTCGCGCTCGGGGAGGTGGACGGGTTGGTGTCGGGGGCGATCCACACGACGGCGAATACCGTGCGGCCCGCCCTCCAACTCATCAAGACGGCCCCCGGTGCCGCGCTCGTCTCCTCCATCTTCTTCATGCTGATGCCCGAGCAGGTCCTCGTGTACGGGGACGCGGCGATCAATCCCAACCCGAACGCGGAGGAACTCGCCGACATCGCCATCCAGTCGGCGGACTCCGCGCGGGCCTTCGGCATCACGCCCAGGATCGCCATGCTCAGCTACTCGACAGGCGAGAGCGGCGCGGGCGAGGACGTGGAGAAGGTCAAGGCCGCGACCACCCTCGTCCGCGAGCGCCGACCCGACCTCCCGGTGGACGGCCCCCTCCAGTACGACGCGGCCTCGGTCCTCAGCGTCGGTCTCCAGAAGGCCCCCGGCAGCCCCGTCGCGGGCCGGGCCACCGTCTTCATCTTCCCCGACCTCAACACCGGCAACACGACCTACAAGGCGGTGCAGCGTTCGGCGGGGGTGGTCGCCGTCGGGCCGATGCTCCAGGGATTGAGAAAGCCCGTCAACGACCTATCGCGCGGGGCACTCGTGGACGACATCGTGTACACCATCGCCCTGACGGCCATCCAGGCGACGCAGCAGGCGACGCAGCCGGGGCAGGCCTGAGGGAGACGCCACCTCTCCCAGTTCTAAGAAAGATTTAATGTTAAAAGAAATGACCAGGTTGGCTCTTCTTCAAAAAAAGCCCCTTCATGAAGAAAAACCCGCTCTACGTCTTGCATCTCCGGCCTCGTTTCAGGCTTTACAGCCCCATCTTCCATCCCTCATACTTCTAACAGGGGAGGAGAATCATGGCGTACCGGAAGCTGAGCGAGCAGATCAACAAATTGGACAATCTTCAACGTAGCGACGCCTTTCTCAAGCGTTTTCGGGAGGCGGTGCGGCGGGGGCAGTTCGAGGCGACGTATCTGCGTGAACGCTTCACGCTGCCCAAGCAGTTCGCCCGGCGCGGGGCCGGGAGCACGTACCAGCGCGATACGAAGGACATGATCTTCGAGGTCACGCCCGAGTTCGAGACGTGGTTCACCCAGACGAATCAGGACCTCGCGGCGACCCGCCGGGCGCGGGCGGTCAAACCCAGCGTGGAGGCCTTCGAGTCGGGGCGGCTCGACTTCAAGGCCCTCGCCGCCGACACCCGCAAACGGATGCAGGCAAGCTTCGACAAGGGGCAGACCCTGGGCCACAACCGCGCGAAGACGTTCGCGGAGACGGGCGGCAGGCGCAAGAAGACGGCGGCGGACTGAGGGCCTTTCGGCAGAAGAATCCTTCGGCCTCCTGCGGGCGTGGGTGCCGGGGAGACAGCAGGCAGAAGGCAGAAGGCAGAAGGCAGAAGGCCCTCACGGTCGGCCTTCCGTTTTCTGCCCTCTGCGTCTCTTGCCGGAGGTCTGATGCGTCGCCGACGCTGGGCATGACCCCCGCCTGTGTCCGCCGCCCTAGACGCGTGCCCTCAGAGCGGACCTTTCCAGCAGGTGCGGAACGGGGGGGGGCACCCTTTCGCCCTCCCGCCCCGCGCCCGTATGCTGTCCGGACGTATGGCCGCCTCGCCCGACACGGTTCCCACCCCCGACCCGGACACCGCCTCTCCTTCTCCCACCTCCCAGCGGGGACTGCTGCTGGTCATCACAGGCGCGTCCGGCGTGGGCAAGGGCACCCTGCGTGAGCGGTGGCTGGCCGGGCAGGACGTGTTCTACTCGACCTCGTGGACGACCCGCGAGGCCCGCCCCGGCGAGCGCGACGGGGTGGACTACGTGTTCGTGACCCCACAGGAGTTTCTGAACAAGGCGCGGCGCGGCGGCTTTCTAGAGCACGCGCAGTTCGTCGGAAATCACTACGGCACGCCGGTCGAACCCATCGAGGAGGCCCTGAGCCGGGGGCAGGACGTGGTGCTGGAAATCGAGGTCGAGGGGGCGATGCAGGTCAAGGACCGCATGGGCGACGAGGCCATCCTCGTGTTCATCATGCCGCCCAGCCTCACCGAGTTGCGCCGCCGCCTTGTGGGCCGCGCCACCGAGACGCCCGAACGCATCGAAAAGCGGCTGGCCCGCGCCCGCGACGAGATCACCCAGGCGCACGCCTTCCGCTACGTGGTCGTGAACGACGACCTCGACCGCGCGGTGGCCGAACTCCACGCCGTCCAGCGGGCCGAGCGGGCCAGGCAGCTTCCGCCCGAACGGTGGACCCCGGAGGACCACGCCGCCGCCGACCTCGCCGGGACGGTCCGCAGCACCGCGCTGACCTCCGAGGACCTGGGCCGCGTCGTCGGAAGCTGAGATGCCGCTCGACCTCGTGCAGGGCGATATCGGGCGGGAGCGAACCTGCGCCATCGTGACCGCCGCGAACAGGGAACTCATGGGCGGCGGGGGCGTGGACGGGGTGATTCACCGCGCCGCCGGGCCGGAGCTGTTGCGCGCCATCCGCACGCTCGGGGGCACGCCGACGGGCACAGCGGTCATCACGCCCGCCTTCCGGCTGGAGGCGCAGGGCGTCCGCTTCGTCATCCACGCGGTCGGGCCAGTCTGGCGCGGCGGCGGGTACGGTGAGGCCGAGTTGCTGGCGGGTGCCTACCGCCACAGCGTCCGCCTCGCCGTGGAGAACGGCTGCGCCTCGGTCGCCTTTCCCGCCATCAGCACGGGCGTCTACGGCTACCCGCTGGAGGGGGCCGCCACCGTCACCCTGCGGACCCTCCGCGACGAACTCACCCGCCACCCCGACCTGACTGTGCGCCTCGTCCTGTACGACGGGGGGACGCTCAACACCTTCCGGCGCGCGCTGGAGAGGCTGGGCAGGGCGGAGGCCTGAGCATCCGGGCTTGCATAGCCGTCCCTTCCTCCCGCCTGGATGGAGCGGGGTGAAAACTGCGTGTCGAACGCAGCGTTGACGTTTCTGCCCAAAGCACAAACGCATAACTTGACTTCCCGCGCATAAGACGCTATCTTTCTGACCATCACCGCCCACGAGGGCGGCTTTTTTATTCCCTGTTCAGGACGGCGAGGGCGCTCAAGGCCTCGTCCACTTCCGTCTGAGCGGTGCGGCCCGGCATGGCGAGGGGCGTCAGGCGGGCGATGTCGGCCTCCACAAGCTGCCGCACCACACCCGTCCCCGAGCGCAGAAGGTGGGGACCGTACCGCAGCGCGGCAGCCTCGGGCAGACCCGTATAGGCCGGGTCGGGGCCATCTGCCCGCACAAGCCGCAGCACCGGGTAGGGCCAGTAGCCCGGAATCAGGCGCTCGTCGGTGAGATGGTAGCCGTGTTCCCGCGCCCAGACCCGCAGGGGCCGCGCCGAGTCGTTGGATTGCAGCACGAGGGCAGGCGGCAGCCTTTCCTCCGCCCGCCGCAGGATGGCCGCCACCGTGCCCGCCCCCATGCCGCACACGCTGGCGCTATCCACCTCGCCGGGCCGCAGGGGCGTGAAGCCGTCACCCCCCCGCACGTCGATCACATCACCGAGGCGGACGCGGGCCACATTCCGCCGCGCCAGGGCAAGGGGGCCGGGATTGAGTTCGACGACCACGCACCGCCGCGCCCGCCCCTCCCGAATGAGGCGGATGGGCAACTTCGCGTGGTCCGAGCCGATGTCCGCGTGGGCCTGGGCCGAGATGAGGGACAGGACCGCCTCCAGCCGGGCGTCGAGGGCGGGGGTCGGCATTCGTCCGGGCGACGGCTGGGACGAGGGCGGGGTCATCCGCAGCATGATAGGGGTGGAAGGAGTGGCCAGCCGACAGCGTTCAGTAGGGCTGTCGTGAAGGCTGGGAATGGATCAGGTTCAAGTGCGCGGCGTGCGAACCCTCAGCCGGCTCCCCTCAAGGGGAGCCTGATGTTTTGCCTCCCTTGTAAGGGGAGGTGCCCCGAAGGGGCGGAGGGGTTGCCCTCGACCCGGTTCCTCTAACCCCCTGCCGCCAGAACAACGTCCGCACGTCCACTACGACAGCTCACGTCACAGGCCGCACCTCGTCCCCCACCCGGATCACGCCGCCCCGCAGCACCCGCGCCGTGATGCCCCCGTGGCCGCGCACGGCGTTGTAGCCGCCCGGCCCCAGCTCCTCCTCCATCCGCGAGCAGGGGTGACACTCGCCCGTCCCCTCCAACACAACTTCACCGATCTGGAGGCGGGCCTCCTTGAGCGCGAGGAGCGAGAGGCCGGAGACGAGCACGTTACGGCGCAGCATCTCCGGCGTGACCACCTCCAGCCCCGAGAGCGCCGCGATGACGGGCAGATGTTCGGCGAGCAGCAGCGTGACCTGCCGCTTTCCGGGACCGCCGGGGATGGTCTGAGCGGTGGGCGAGGGCGCTGCCGTTTCCCCCGGCTCGCCCGTCAGCGCCCGGAGGCGGGTGGGCAGCGTCTTGCCGTGGTCGCCGATGAGGCCGACGAGGGGGTGGGCCTCGGCCTGCGGCACGCTCCGCACGGGTGCCCGGCGGGCCTCGCGCAGCCCGATCCACTCCACCCGGCCCGGTCGGGGGAAGGTCGCGCGCAGCTCAAAGATGGTCTTCACGCGGCCAGGGTAGCGGCCACGCCGCGCGGACTGGGTGACGGCTTGCTACACTGCCCGGCATGAGGCGTCTGACCCGACGTTCCTATCCACTCCGCCGCACGGTGGGGTAGGGTCAGTCACAGCCCGAAATCCAACCCGAAGCGGCGCACTGGTCTTTCCCGGTGCGCCGCTTTCTTTGTCTGGAGCCGACATGAACGAGATTCGCCGGAACGTGCCTGTAGACGAACAACTCGCCATTCTCAAACGCGGTGTCGTGGACCTCGTGAGCGAGGACGACCTGCGGCGCAAGCTGGAGCGCAGCCGGGAGACGGGCCAGCCCCTGCGCGTCAAGCTCGGCGCGGACCCCACCCGCCCTGATCTGCACCTCGGGCATGCCGTCATCCTCCGCAAGATGCGGCAGTTTCAGGACCTCGGGCACCGGGTCATCATGCTGATCGGCGATTTCACCGCCATGATCGGCGACCCCAGCGGCAAGTCCAAGACGCGCCCGCCCCTCACGCTGGAGGAAACCCGCGCCAACGCCCACAGCTACCTCGAACAGTGCAGGCTCATCCTCCGCAGTGAACCCGAGGTGCTGGAGGTCCGCTACAACAGCGAGTGGCTGGAAAAGCTCGGATACGCCGACATCATCCAGCTCGCCAGCCGCTACACGGTCGCCCGCATTCTGGAGCGCGACGACTTCTCCAAGCGTCTGAGTGCAGGCACGCCGATCTCCATGCACGAACTCCTGTACCCGCTGACGCAGGGGTACGACTCGGTGGCCCTCAATGCCGACGTGGAACTCGGCGGCACCGACCAACTGTTCAACAATCTCGTGGGCCGCGCCCTGCAACGCGACTACGGGCAGGAAGCCCAGGTCGTGATGACCCTGCCCCTCCTCGTCGGCCTCGACGGCACCGAGAAGATGTCCAAGAGCCTCGGCAACTACATCGGGCTGACCGACGAACCCCACGCCATGTTCGCCGGGCTGATGAAGGTGCCCGACCCGCTGCTGGACAATTACCTCACGCTGCTGACGGACCTGCCGCGCGAGCGCATCACCGACCTCCTCGCCGGGCACCCCGTCGCCGCCCACCGCGAACTCGCCCGCGAGGTGGTCGCTGGATTCCACCCGGATGCTGATCTGGAGGCCGCCGAGTCGCGTTTCAAGGCCGTCGCCAAAGGCGGCATCCCCGAGAACATCCCGACCGTGCAGGTTCCCGTCTCCGAACTGGGCGAGGACGGCACGGTGAGCATGGCCCGCCTGGTCGTCCTCGCTGGTCTGGAACCCAGCCTCGGGGCGGCGCGTAAGCTCATCGGGAACCGGGGCCTCAAGTTGAACGGCGAGACGTACCTCGAACCCCAGGGTCGCTTGAGCTTGGAAGCGGGCGGCACGGTCATTCAGAAGGGCAAGGACCGCTTCGCACGCCTCGTCCCAGGTTCCTGACGCCTCCCGCCCTCCGAGGGGCCTTCCTGGGCTTCCTGTGGGATCAGAGGCCACCAGACGAGACGTGCCGAGTCGAAAAGTTATGCACAGGACGCTGTGGATAACCTCCAAAGCTGTGGATAACGTCGTGGCGCATGTTTCCTGCCGTCCAGCCTCAGAGTTATCCACAGTCTGAGTGTGGAAAAGTCCGCGCCCTGTGGATAAAAATCTGACCGACCCATCACACGCGGGTGGTGGGCCGGTCAGGTTGGGTGAGGTACGGTTCAGGATGGCCTGAGCCTTCGGGGTTACACCCGGTCGCTCAGGTCCTCCTCGCGCAATCTCTCCACGCGCAGCATGTTGGTCGTGCCGCGCACGCCGAAGGGCACGCCCGCCGTGATCACGTAACGGTCGCCCACGTCGGCGAGGCCGCTCTTCTTCAGCTCGTCGTTGGCGATCCGCACCATGTCGTCGGTGTCGTGGGGGTCCTCGCTGAGCATGGGCACGATGCCCCACGAGAGCGCGAGTTGATTGCGGGTCTGCTCGTTGGGCGTCAGGGCCAGGATGGCGAGCGGCGGGCGGTTCTTGGCGATGCGGGTCGCGGCACCGCCCGTACTGGTGAAGGTGACGATGGCGGGCATCTCCAGCTTCTCGCCGATGGAACACGCGGCATAGGCGATGGAGTCCTGCGCGAGTTCGGTGTCGATCACGAGTTGCTGCTGGAGGAGCTTGTAGTGTTCGCTCCCCTCGGCCTCGCGGGCGATGCGGTCCATCATGGCGACAGCCTCGACCGGGTACTGCCCCGCCGCCGACTCCGCCGAGAGCATCACAGCGTCGGTGCCGTCGTAGATCGCGTTCGCCACGTCCGACGCCTCGGCGCGGGTGGGCCTGGGGAGGCTGATCATGCTCTCCAGCATCTGCGTGGCGGTGATGACGGGCTTGCCCGCCTCGCGGCACAGGCGGATCAGGCGCTTCTGGATCGTCGGCACCTGCTCGGCCCGCATCTCCACGCCGAGGTCGCCGCGCGCCACCATGATGCCGTCCACCTCGCGCAGGATGTCCTCGAAGCGGTCCACCGCCTGCGGCTTCTCGATCTTCGCCATCAGCTTGGACCGGCTGCCGAAGCGCGCGAGGTAGTGCCGGGCGAGGAGCAGGTCGTCCCGCGAGCGCACAAACGACAAGGCCACCCAGTCCACCCCCAGCCCAGCCCCGAACTCCATGTCCTGCACGTCCTTTTCCGATAGGGCGGGCACGGTCAGCTCGGCCTGCGGCACGTTGATGCCCTTGTTGTTCTTCAGCACGCCGCCGGTCACGACGGTGGTATTCACGTCGTTGCCACGCACCGTCGTTACCCGCAGGGCGAGGTTGCCGTCGTCGAGCAGCAGCAGCATGCCCGGCTGCACGTCCATCGCCAGCCCCTTGTACGTGCTGCCCACCCGCTGCGCGTCGCCCTCCACGTCGTCCATCGTGATCGTGAACGGCTGCCCCGTCTCCAGCGTGACCGCCCCCTCACGGAAGCGGCCCACCCGAATCTTCGGTCCCTGAAGGTCTTGCAGGATGCCGACAGCCCGGCCCTTCTCGGCGGCGAGTTCGCGCACCATCGTATACGTCTGGCGGTGGTCCTCCGGGTCGCCGTGGCTGAAGTTCATGCGGACCACGTTCAGCCCCGCGTCCATCATCCGCCCCAGCGTCTCCGGGTTGCGGCTCGCCGGGCCGATGGTGGCGACGATCTTGGTGGCCCTATCAAAGTGTTTCATGTGGGGATACCTGTCTTCCTGAATTGGAATTGATTCCACGCGGGGCAAGGGGTTAGGGATTAGAGGTTAAGGAAAAGATGTTCCTAACCCCCAATCCCTAAATCCTACCCCCCCTATCTCAACGCCTTGCGTCCCAGATACACCGCCGCGTCGCCCAACGCGTCCTCGATTCGCAGCAGTTGGTTGTACTTGGCGATACGGTCCGAGCGGCTGGCGCTGCCCGTCTTGATCTGCCCGGCGTTCGTGGCGACGGCGAGGTCGGCGATGAAGGCGTCCTCGGACTCCCCGGAGCGGTGGCTGATGATCGTGCCGTAGCGGTTGCGCTTGGCGAGTTCGATGGCGTCCATCGACTCGGTGAGCGAGCCGATCTGGTTCACCTTGACGAGAATCGCGTTGCCCACGCCCGTCTCGATACCGCGTTGCAGCCGCTCCGGGTTGGTCACGAACAGGTCGTCGCCGACGAGCTGCACCCGGTCGCCGATGCGCTGGGTCAGCATCTGCCAGCCGTCCCAGTCGTCCTCCGCCAGCCCGTCCTCGATGGAGATAATGGGATAACGGCTGCTCCAGTCAGCCCAGAAGTCCACCATCTCGGCGGTCGAGAGGGTGCGCCCCTCGCTCTCCAGGTGGTACTGGCCGCCTTTGTACAGCTCGGTGACGGCGGGATCGAGCGCGATGCAGATGTCCTTGCCCGGCTCGTACCCGGCCTTCTGGATGGCTTCCAGCAGGACCTCCAGCGCCTCCTCGTTGCTCTTGAGGTCCGGCGCGAAGCCGCCCTCGTCGCCCACGTTCGTGTTGTACCCGCGCCCGCTCAACACCTTTTTCAGCGCGTGGAAGGTCTCGGCCCCGTAGCGCAGCCCCTCGCGGAAGGAGGACGCGCCCACGGGCATCACCATGAACTCCTGAAAGTCCACCGAGTTGTCGGCGTGGGCACCGCCGTTGATGACGTTCATCATCGGGACAGGGAGCGTCTTGGCGTTGCTGCCGCCGAGGTAGCGGTACAGGGGGACGCCCAGCTCGTTTGCGGCGGCGCGGGCGGTGGCGAGGCTGACGGCGAGAACCGCGTTCCCGCCGAGTCGGCCCTTGTTGCCCGTTCCGTCCAGCGCTAGCATCGCGGCGTCCACCAGACCCTGCTCGGAGGCGTCCAGCCCCACCACGGCTGGGCCGAGGGCCTCGTTCACGTTCTGGACGGCCTTGAGGACACCCTTGCCGCCGTACCGCTTGTCACCGTCTCGCAGCTCCAGCGCCTCGTGGGTGCCCGTACTCGCCCCGGAGGGCACGATGGCCCGCCCCGAAAAGCCGCTGTCGAGGTGGACCTCGGCCTCCACCGTCGGGTTTCCGCGCGAGTCGAGCACTTCACGGGCGATCACTCTCTCGATGTTCATGGCTGCCTTCCTCCCCTGAGTTCAAACCGCCGGGCTTGTGCCGCTCTGTTCCCCGAAGACTATAAGCGCCCTCAGCGCGGCAGTGCTTACACCCAGTCTAACGGGGTGCTTCCCGGCGGCAGGTGCCAGCCTCCACAAGACCCACGGGCAAACATGCCCCTCCTTGCCCCTGGCTGGCCCCTTAGACGCGCAGCGTGACCATGACGGCCATGTAGCCGCCTCCCCCGCTCGCGCGGAAGATGGCGGGGCTTGTGGAGCCGGAGAAGAGAAGCTCGGCCTCTCCCTCGATGGGGCCGAGGGCGTCGAGCACATGCCGGGCGTTGAAGGCGAGGCTCATCGCGGGTTCGGTGCCGCCCTGCACCACGTCCACCGTGTCCTGCGCCCGCCCGTAGTCGCCCTCGGCGGCGAGCCGGAGCTTGCCCTCGGAGACGAGGAATTCCACCCGGTTGTTCGCGTTCTTGTCGGCGAGGACGGCCACGCGGTTCACGGCCTCCTTGAGCGTCGTGGCGGGCAGCGTGACCTGAAGCTTGATGTCCTTCGGGATCACCCGCTCGTAGTCGGGGAAGTCGCCGTCGAGAAGCTTGAGGTTCATCCTCACCCGGTCGGTGGTGACGCTGAGCATCCCCTCGCCGTAGGTGAAGCGGGCCTCGCCGTCCTTGAGGACCCGGATGAGTTCGTCGGCGCTGCGGGCGGGCACGATCAGGCTCCTGCCGTCGCCGTTCGCCGGGAAGTCGCGGATGGCGACCCGGTAGCCGTCCGAGGCGACGACGCGGGCACCGGAGGCGCGGTGTTCGAGTTTGATGCCCCGGAAGACCGCCTGAAACGCCTCGTTGCTCGCCGCGTAGCGCACGCTCCCGAAGGCGCGGGCGAGTTCGGCGGCGTCGAGGCTCACGTCGGCGTGGGTGGGAAAGCTCAGGGGCGGGTAGGCGTCGAGGTCCCCCGTCTGGAGCTTGAAGTCGCTGCCGCCCGCGCGCACGGCGAGTTCGGCTCCGGTGATCTCCAACTCCACGAGTTCGCCGCCGAGACTGCGGACGATCTGCGCGAACAGGTGGGCGGGCACCACGAAGCTTTGCGGCTCCTGCACCTCGGCGGGCACGAAGCACGACAGGTCGATTTCCAGGTTCGTGCCGCTCAGGGTCAGTCCGGCGTCGGACGCCTCCACCTTCAGCGAGGTCAGGAGGGGATTGCTGCTGCGGCTGGGGACGACCCGTTCCAGCAGGCCGAGTCCCTCGCTCAGGGTCTTCTTGGTGACGTGCGCTCTCATCTTTCCTCTCTCCTGCTTCCCTCTCCGGGTGGGTTCCTATCTTTTATCTTTTAACTGTTTTGTAAAAGATAAAAAGATAGTAGTAATAGTAGTAGGTCCTGTGGAAACTGTGGATAAGTCGCTTTCATCCGCTCCCAGAGCCGAAAAGTTTTCCACAGGGGGGCTGTGGATAACCCCCAAAACCTGTGGATAACCTGTGGATAACTCGGGGGGTTATCCACAGGCTCCGGAGCCTGTGGATAAGTGGCCTAGTTTTCCACAGGGTTATCCACAGGAAAACGGCACTTATCCACAGGTTATCCACAGGGTTATCCACAGATCGTGAAACTTTGCACAGGTGTTTGGAACGGATTTTGGAACTTATTTTGTTCTGACAGGAAAAAAGTATGAAACTACGCAAAGTTTTCCTCATCTGACTCACCTTTGATCTGGCGGCGAAGGGCATCTACCGAGGTGGTCAGTTCCGAATCCCGCCCCAGTTGTTCGGTCACTTTGGAGACGGCGTGCATCACCGTGGAGTGGTCGCGCCCGAAGAACTGGCCGATCTCGGGGAGGGAGTGGCTGGTCAGCTCGCGGACGAGGTACATGGCGACCTGACGCGGCACCACCACGTCGCGCACGCGCCCGGAGCCGCGAATGACCTCCGGCGGGAGGTTGAAATGGCCGGCGACCTGCCGCAACACGTCCATCATCTCGACCTTGACCTCGTGGGGCGTGAACACGTTGCTCAGCGCGCGGGCGGCGACGGCGCGGGAGAAGGGCACGTTGTTCAGGCTGGCGAAGGCCACGACCCGCATCAGCGCGCCCTCCAGCTCGCGGATGTTGCTCGTCACCTGCCGGGCGATCAGTTCGAGGACCTCCTGCGGGATGTCGATGCGGTTGTGCTCGGCGTTCATCTTCAGGATCGCCACCCGCGTCTCGAATTCCGGCGACTGGATGTCGGTGATGAGTCCCCACTCGAAGCGGCTGCGGAGGCGTCCGGCGAGCGTCTGGATGTCCTTCGGGGGGCGGTCCGAACTCAGGATGATCTGCTTGTGGCTCTCGTAGAGCGCGTTGAAAGTGTGGAAGAACTCCTCCTGCGTGCGCTCCTTCGCGGCGAGGAACTGGATGTCGTCCACGAGCAGCAGGTCCACCGAGCGGTAGCGGTTGCGAAACTGGGTCATCCGGTCGTCGCGGATGGCGTTGATCAGGTCGTTCGTGAACGATTCGGTGGAGACGTACTCGATGCGTTTTTCCGGGAAGCGCTCGGCCATGTAATGCCCGACCGCGTGCATCAGGTGCGTCTTGCCCAGGCCCACGTCCCCGTAGATGAAGAGGGGATTGTACGCCTTGCCGGGTGACTCGGCGACCGCCAGCGCCGCCGCGTGCGCGAGGTTGTTGTTCGGCCCCACCACAAAGTTCTCGAAGGTGTACTTGGGGTTGAGGCTCTTGCGGTTCTCGCCGGGGGAGGGCGCTGCTGGGCCGCCGGAGCGGAGCGGGGGCCTGCCCGGCGGGGACGGTGGTGGTGGGGGGTCCTGCGGCAGGATCATCGCCTCCTGCACGGCGGGCAGCACCTGAAAACTCACCTGCGGATTCTGCGCGCCGAGGTTGCGCAATGCGTCCTCCAGCAGCCCCTGATACTGCCGCCGCACAAAGTCCTGCGCGAAGGAGTTGCGGACTCCCAGCACCAGCGAGCCGTCCTGCACGCCCAGATTCTTCATGGGCGCGAACCAGGTGTGGAATTCGACTTCCGTGATGTTCTTGCGGACGTACCCGAGCACGTCGGCCCAGATTTCCTGCGAGATAACGGGCACCTCCCCCCAAGTGAACGGGGGCCAGCATACCACCCGCCCTTTTTCGGGCTTTCCCGCCGGGCCTACCTTCTCACCGCTGGGAGACAACAGCAGAACGGCCCCGCTCGAAGAGGAGGGGGCCGCGCGACGACGGGAGGGTACATGGTCCGTCAGGAGAAGGTCACGGGGTCGGACGCCGTGCCGCTCTCCCAGTCCAGCTCTCCTATTCCAACACCAGGACGTACTCGTTGGTCACGGCGTCCACCGCCAGGATCAGCCCGTAGGTGCCTCCCGCCCGAAGGTCCACGCTGATGTCCGCCAGCAAGGTGCCGTTGAGCGAGTTCTGAACGCTGAGGGTCCGGCGTCCGGGGGGCAGGCTGATGGGCCGGTAGGGGGCGCTGGCACGCACCTGCCGCAGGAGGACCGTACGGTTGTCGAGCACCACGTCCACGTCGCCCGCCCGCTGCGTCTGGGAGCGGAAGAATACGGTCGCGGTGTCCGTACGGGCGGCGGGAGAGGACGCCTGTCCGGGGAGAGCCTGGGTGGAAGTCGCGGGCGCGCATCCGATCAGGGTTCCCAGGGTCAGGAGGCCGAGGGCGAGGGGGGCGAGGGTGGGGCGTGGGCGTGGGTGCATAGGTGGTTCCTCCAGGGGCGGTCGGCTTGCCTCTCCAGAGCCTAGCGACCCATTCCTCTCCCCTGCACGAGAGTCCGCTCAAGACCGGGCAGGTCATCCGCCTCATAAACCGTTGCCGACATGAAAAGCCCCGCCTCGGGTGGTCCGGGACGGGGTGGGGGGTGGATGGGGTGGGAGCGGCTCAGTGGACGTTCACCGCCGTTCTCACCGCAGTATCGCCGCTGGCGAGGGCAAGTTCGTAGCCCATCGTGTCCTCGTCGTTCTGGAGGCTCACGGCGTAGAGGCTGTTCGCCATCACGTTCAGGGTGGTCGTCGCCAGGGTCGCGCCGCCGACGCTCGCCTTCACGGTGATGGCGTGGGTGCCGGGGGTCAGGCGCAGGGCGCTCGCGCGGTCGCTGGCACGCACGTTCGTCTGAATCTGGGTGCCGTCCACCTCCACGTCCACCGCCCCCGCGCGGCCCGTGTCGGCCAGGAAGAGGACGTTCGGGTGGGCGGTCGCCGTGCCCGTCGTCCCGGTGATCGTCTGGGCACCGGCGGCACCGAGGGTCATCGCGGCGGTCAGGAGCAGGGCGGCGGTGGTCAGGGCGGTCTTGCGGGGCTGGGTCATGGTCGTTCTCCTCCGGGTGGGGTTTGCAGGTCGGCGACGCTCGCCTTTCCTGATGCCCGCAGGTTAAGCGCCGGAAATCAACGTTCCGCGCGTCCTCCTCGAAGGTCCCGTGCAGCGGGGATGAAGCCCAGGTTCATGCCAGAGCCACAAACGGCTCAGCCTTGCTCCGCCCCCTCGCCTCTGGCCGCCAGCACTTCCGCCTCACGTTCGGGGGTGAGAAAGGTCTTCTGCGGCGTGCCCGCGCTCCAGGCCCGCGTGTCCCGTGCCGTCGTCACCGGGTCGGTGAGGATGAGGCCCGCCGCTCGCGCCCGCTCGTTCGCCACGTCCATGAGGCCGCCCTGTTCACCGTTAGCAGGAACCCAGGCGGGCAACTCCCGCCAGCCGATGCCGTGGGCTTCCAGTGTGTCCACGTCCACCCAGGCGGGCCGAGCGTTCGACCCAGTGGCCTCCCGCGCCGCGTCCACGAACTCGCGCCAGGTCAGGCGTGGCCCGGCGAGGTTGAATACGCCCGGCACGTCCTCCTCCAGCACCGTCACGGTGAAGCGGGCGAGGTCGCGGGCGTCGATGACCTGCATGTGGTCCGAACCGTCTCCGGGCGCGAGGAAAAGACCCCCCGCCGCCACCCGGTCCACCCAGCGGGTGTAGCGTCCGGTGGGATCGTGCGGCCCGGCCACGATCTGCGGACGCATGACGGTCGCGCGGTCTCCGAACGTGTCGCGGACGATGCGCTCACAGGTGACTTTGAGCGGCCCGTAGGTCTCGCCCGTCACCTCCGTCACGTCCTCCCCGGCCTCCGGCAAGAGCGGGTCGTCCTCGCGGATGGGGTGGCGGCTTTGCTCGGCGTACACGCTCACGGTGCTGACGAACACGTAGCGGCCCACCCGCTCCCGCAACGTCCCGGCGCTCGCGCGCACCTGCCGGGGCATGTAGCCGCTCACGTCCACGCAGGCGTCCCAGGTCCGGCCCTCCAGCGCGGAGAGGCCCGCCGTGCCGCCGTCGCGGTCGCCGTGCAGCCGCTCGACCTCGCCCGGCAACTCGTCCGGCGTGCGCCCGCGCGTGAACACGCTAACTCGGTGCCCGCCCGCCAGCAACGCCTCCACGATGTGCCGCCCGACAAACTGTGTCCCACCCAGCACGAGGACGCTCAAGGTCGTCTTGGTCATGCCCCAGCATCCCACGCCGCTAGCATGTCCCCTATGGCAGGGTCGTCTTGAAGGTCCGCTTCGCCTCCGGTCGTGTCCGCGTGCGCCTCGACGATCTGGAGGTCGCGGCCCTGACACGCGGCGAGGCGCTGACGGCGCGGGTGGAGTGGCCGGGTGGTGGCTGGGCGGTCGTCCTCGACCCGGCGGCGGCGGGCTTGACCGGGACGGGCGGAACGCTGACGGTCGGGCTGCTCGGGCAGATGGACGATCTGCTCGACGAGGCGCGGGAGGGCGTCCAACTCCCCGGCCCGCCGCGCGTCAGTGTGGAGAAGGATTACGGTCCCCAACATGCCTGAGCGTGCCTTCAGCCCCTAAGCTGGGGGAGCTTGACTGTAGGGACTTGTTGTACGGCTTTGAAAGGAGTGGCGCGATGACGGACGACGGATCGCTGGCGACGGGCGGTATGACGGGCATCACCGAGGACACGCCGGGGCACGCGGGGGCACCGGGCGAGGCGGGCAGCATCGAGGGCATCTCCGCCTTCGGGGACGACACGGAGACCCCCGAGGAGGGTGACACTCCCCCCGACCTTCCCGGCACCCCGCTCGACCCCGAGGGCGGGCACGAGGAGGGCCTGATCACGGACGGGCGGGGCGGTGTGACGGGGACGAGCGACTTGTAGGGCAGGGGTCGCCAGTCGCCAGCTTCCAGTCGCCAGGAAAAGGCCCGAAGGCTCTAGCCCTCGCCCCTCCCCTCCCCCGGCGGAAGGACGCGCAGGGTGCCGTGCGGTCCCGAGCGTTCCACGCCGATCTCCGCCTCAATGGCCTGTACGACGCGGTTGACCCGGTTGGGCGACTCACCCAAAACGCGGGCGAGACTGCGGGCGGTGTACGTGTTCGGCTCGGCCTGAAGGCGCAGCAGGACGCGCACGGCGAGGCGCTCCAAGCTGGTTCCGGTGGTGCTGCTCGGCATCGTCTCCCCTCCCCTACCGCCGCACCCAGCGGCCCCCGACCTCCTCGGCCAGCCCCATGAGGTGCAGCATCACCAGCGCCGTCTGCAACTCCGGCAGGGGCAGGCCCGTCACGGCGTGCAGGTCGTCGAGGGTGGCGGGGGCCGTCAGCGCGGCGAGGACGCGGGCCTGATCGGGCGGCAGGTCGGGGAGGGGGGCGGCGGGAGCCTCGCCCCAGCCGAGTTCGGTGAGGAGGTCGGCGGCGCTTTCGGTGAGGACGGCCCCCTCACGGAGCAGGCGGTGGGGACCGGCGGCACGGGGGTCCCCGGCGCGGCCCGGCACGGCGAAGACGGTGCGCCCGCATTCGAGGGCATGGGTGGCGGTGATCAGGCTGCCGCTCCTCAGTTCGCCCTCCACAACGAGAGTGCCCGCGCTCAGGGCCGCAATGAGGCGGTTCCTCGTCGGGAAGTGGTGCTGCGCCGGACCAGTGCCGAGCGGGTACTCGCTGATCAGGGTGAGGCGCGCGGCGAGGCGTTCGTTCTCGCGCGGATAGATGTGGTTCACGGCGCTGCCGAGGACCCCGACGCTGACGCCCCCGGCCTCCACGCTCGCCTCGTGGGCGGCGGTGTCCACGCCCCGCGCGAGGCCGCTCACGACGGTCACGCCCGCCCGCGCGAGGTCGGCGGCCACGGCGCGCGTGAGGCTCAGGGCGTGGGGGCTGGCCGCCCGCGTTCCCACGATGCCGACGGCGCGGGGCACGACCGGGAAGCTGGGCAGCTCACCGCGCACCCACAGGACCGGCGGCGGGTCCCCCAGGGCGTCCAGCGCGGGCGGGTAGCCCTCCAGCCCCCGCCCAAGCAGGGTCACACCCTCCGCCCGCGCCTTGTCCAGTTCGGCCTCCGCCTGTTCCCCCGCCTTCGCCGAGCCGAGGGCCGCGAGCGACTTGGCGTCCAGGCCGGGCACCGCGCGCAGGGTCGTCAGGGGCGCGCGCAACGCCGCCTCCGCGCTCCCGAAGTGCCGCCGCAGGCTCTCGATGCGGCGCGGTCCGAGCTGTGGCGTGAAGCGCAGGGTGAGCAGGGCGCGCAACTCGGAGGCGGAGGTGTGGACGGCGGCGGTCACTGGGGCAGCATAACGGGGCGGGCGCGTTGGGGAGGAGAGATTCGTCGGGGGGATTCGGGGGGTGCGGCGTTCCGGAAGTCGGCAGAGCGTTCCCGAATCGGGAGGACGCTCCGCCCCTTCAAGTCCTGTTCTGGCAAGTCCTGTTCTGCGACCGGCGACCCTCGCCCTACCGCGACGCCACCGCCTCCCGCTCCTCCCCGAACTCCTCTTCCTCGTCGTCGCCGAGGGCCGCGCCGGGCAGGGTGAGGGTGAACTGGGCACCGCCGACCGCCTCGCCGGGGAGGGTCCCCCCTCCCCGCGCACCTCCCGCGACGAGGGTGCCGCCGTGCAGCGCCGCGATCTGGCGGGCCACACTCAGGCCGAGGCCGCTGGAGCCGCTGCCGCTCACGAAGGGGTCGAAGATGCGCTCGCCGAGTTCGGGGGGCAGGCCGGGGCCAGAGTCGCGCACCCGGAAGGTCACGTGCTCGGAGGTCTCGCACAGGGCGACGGACACCTGCCCCTCCGTCCCGGCGGCGCGGCGCGCATTGGCGAGGAGGTTGCGGAGCGCCTGCGTCAGCCGGTCGGGGTCACACAGGATCATGCCGTCCCAGTCGCCCGCGAAGGTGGTGCCGGGCACCAGCCGGTCGAGCCGCCCGCGCAGGGTCGCCGCCGGGATGAAGTGCCAGACCACCTTCATCTCCAGTTGCCCGCGCGCGAGCTGCATCAGGTCCTGCGTGGTGAAGGTCAGCTCGTCGGCGACGAGGGCCGCCCGCAGAACCTCGGGGTCTTCCGTCCGCTCGGTGGCCCGCGCGAGGCTCGCCTTGAGGACGGTGAGGGGCGCGCCGAGTTCGTGGACGATCTGCCCCAGCAGTTGCTTCTCGCGTGCCTGCCCCGCCTCGATCCGCACCAGCAGGCGGTTGAGCGCCGCGAGCAGGCGGTGAACCTCGTCCTGCCGGGCGGGCAGCGGCAGCGCCGCGAGGCTGCGGGTGGGATCGATCCGGTCGGCGAGGTCGGCGGCCCCCCCCAGGTCCGCCAGCGCCCGCCGCCCCACCCACCATCCCAGGATGAGCATCAGGACCGGCGTGGTGAGGAGCGCGAGGAGCAGGGCATTCAAGGCGCTTTGCCGGGCGTCCAGCAGCGCCTCCTCGGGCAGGGCCACCCACAGCGTCCCGAAGCCCTCCAACAGCCGGGTCGTCGTCCGCGCCGGGAAGTCGCCGAGTTGCACCGTCGCCTGCCCCTCGAAGGGAAAGGGTGCCCCCTCGTACTGCCGCAGGCTGGGCGTGGCGGCCAGCACGCGCCCGTCCTCGTCCACAATCATGGTGTAGACGCCCGTGCCGCCGGGTGACTTCCCCAGGCTCTGCCCCCGGCTCACGAACGCCTCGGCGAGACTGTCGGCCCGCTCGTTCAGGCGCGTCTGGAACTGGGTGTCCATCTGCCGCAGCAGCAGCGTCATCACGCCCAGCCCGATCACACTGATGAGGGCCAGCGCCACCAGGGTATAGACGAGCGCCAGCCGGAAGCGCAGGCTGTGACGCCACGCGACGCGGGCGGTGCGGAGGGGGGCGGGGCGGGTCATGGGGTGGCTCCGGGGAGCGGCCAGCCGCCAGCCGCCAGTCGCCAGCGAGACGGCAAGAGGGCTGCCGTGTTCTTTTGCCCCTCCCCCTTGAGGGGGGAGGCTGGGAGGGGGTGAGCGGGCGTCGCGTCCCCAGAACGTAGATTCAAACTTCCCCGTCGTCGGTCCCTCGTCGCCAGTCGCCAACCATAAGCAAAGACACACCCGCCCCGGCAGTCAGTCGCGGGGCGGGCGGGCAGAAGGGTCATGGGCGAAGTCTAGGACACGTCGGCTCAGGCTTGCAGGACATACCCGACGTTGCGGATGGTGCGGATGCGGAGGTCCGAGGCCGCCTGCTCCAGCTTCTTGCGGAGCTGCGAGATGCGGACCTCCACGGAGTTGGAGTTGGGGGTCTCCCAGCCGTACAGGTGCGACTCGATATCCGCACGGCTGAACACCCGCTCCGGCGTACGCATCATCAGCTCCAGAATGCGGGCCTCGTGTTCCGTGAGGTTCACGCTCTTGTCGTTCACCGTCAGCAGGAGGCTGCTCGTCGAGAGGCTGGTATTCCCCAGATTTACGCCCGTTCCGGCGGCGGTGCGTCTCAGCAGGGCCGTGATCCGCGCGTCGAGTTCGGGCATGGCGAAGGGCTTGGTGAGGTAGTCGTCGGCCCCCGCGTTCAGCCCCGCCACCCGCTCCTGCACGCCGCTTCTGGCCGAGAGCACGAGCACGGGCGTGCTGGAATACTGCCGGAGCGACTGCACGAGGTCGAGGCCGTCGCCGTCGGGCAGGTTGAGGTCGAGGAGGATAAGCTGGGCGGAGTGGGTGCCCAGCCAGCCTTGCGCGTCCCGCAGGGTGGAGGCGTGCTGCACGAGGTAGTCGGCGGAGAGGTATTCCTTGAGGAGCGGCCCGAGGTGCGGGTCGTCCTCCACGACGAGAATCTGGGCGAGCATTCAGCGGCCTCCTGGAAGGGGGGGAAGCGGGCGGCCCGGCCCCGACCCGGCCCGCTCGGTCGCGGCGCGCAGGCCCGGCAGCGACAGCGCCTGCCCGCTCGGCTGGGAGAGCAGGTCGAGTTTCAGGCCGTTCAGGAAGCGGGCGAGGCTCAGGCTGCCATTCGGCGTTTCCAGCGTGAGCTGCCCGCCCCGGAGGAAGCCGTCGTAGCGGCTTTGCACGCTGGGGAACAGCCCGGCGGCCTTCTCGTCGTCCTCGCGGGAGAACAGCGCCACCACCGGGCCGTTGTAATCCTTCACGAGCTGCACGGTCATGCCCTTGTCGGTCGTCTCCCCGTACCCCAGCTTCGTCTGGAGTTCGCGGTCCCAGACGATGAGCTTCAGCGCCCCCGCCGGGGCGGCGAGCGTCAGCAGCGCCAGGAGCGCGAGGATGTGGGGCAGGGTCAGTCTTCTCACGGTCACTCATCCTAAGACGCGGCAGAGGGCCACGCCTACGAACGTTCACATTAGGGTGTCAAGCTGACGCACCCATGATGCCCCGTTGGTCAGAGATTTAAGCTCAGCGGCGCTGCCCTCATCACATCGCCTCCAGCATCAGGCGGTCGGGGTTCTCCAGCAGCCGGATGACCTCCTTGCAGAAGCGCGCGGCCTCCGCTCCGTCCACGAGGCGATGGTCGAAGCTCAGCGAGAGGTACATCATGTGGGCCACGACGATCTCGTCCCGCTCATTGACGATAGGCCGCTTCTGGATGGAGTGCACGCCCAGAATCGCCGCGTCGGGCACGTTGATGATGGGGAAGGAGAACAGCGCCCCGATAGAGCCGATGTTCGTGACCGAGAAGGTGCTGCCCGCCAGCTCGTCGGGCGTGAGCTTGCCCGCCTGCGCCCGCCCCGCGAGGTCCGTCACCCCGTGCGCGAGGTCGTAGATACTCCGCGTATTCACGTCGCGCAGCACGGGCACGGTGAGGCCCGCGTCGGTGGCGACCGCCATGCCGAGGTTGTAGTACCGCTTGGTGACGATCTCGCCCGTCGCCTCGTCGAAGGAGGAGTTGAGGCTGGGGTACTTCCGCAGCGCCGCCGCGACCGCCTTGAAGATGAAGGGGAGGTACGAGAGCCTCACGCCCGCCGCCTGCGCCTCGCCCTTCACCCGGTCGCGGAACTCCACCAGCCGGGTGAGATTCACCTCGTCCACCGTCAGCGTCCGCACCGTGTAGAGGTGGCTCGCCTGCATCTGGTTGGAGATGGCCCGGCGCATCCCTCGCAGCGGCACCCGCTCCTCCAGGTGCTCGTAGCCCTTCGGCGTGCGGTACTGGACGGGGGGAACGGGGAGGCCGGAGGTGCCCTTCTGGGCGGGCGGACGGACGGGCTGGGATTCGGGGGTAGGAGCTTGTGGGGCCTGAACTTCGGCGAACTGAGCTGGAGCTGGGGGCGTGATGCGTTGACTCGCCTGCGCCGCCTGCGTGCCCTGAGCGTGGGCGTTCACGTCCTCCACCCGCACGCGCCCGTTGGGGCCGCTGCCGCGCACCTGGGCTAGGTCTACCCCGAGTTGCCGGGCGAGTTGACGCGCGGCGGGCACGGCGAGGACCCGGCCCCCGTTCTGAGGTGTGGTGGGAGGAGTTTGGATCGGAGGGGCGAGGGTGGCCGTGGCGGCCCCTCCCCGATTCCCCAGGCCGGGCACCGTCACCACCTCGTCGGAGGCGAACGCTTTGAAGAGGCTCGCGTCGTCCTCCCCGCGCGCGGCGTGGTGCCCCGCCTCCACGATGCTTCCCCCGTCGGCGGCGTCCCCGATGACCTGGGCGCGTTCTTCCTCGGCCTGCACGGGAAGGGGGGTGTTCGTCGTCTGCGCGTCGGGAGTCGGCCTCTCCCCTCCCCTGCTGGCCCCCTCCTCGTCAATCTCCGCGATGACGGCGTGGACGGCCACCACGTCCCCCTCCTGCGCGAGGCGGCGGCGCAGCACACCCGCGACGGGGCTGGGGAGTTCCACCGTCACCTTGTCGGTCATGACCTCGCACAGGGGTTGCTCCAGGGCCACGGGGTCGCCCTCGGCCACGAGCCACTTCAGGATTTCGCCCTCCACCACGCTCTCGGCGAGTTCGGGCAGCAGCACTTCTTTCATTCGGACCTCGGTGTCGGGGGGAAGCGGTCAGCCGTCAGCAGGTGCCCTGACGACCACCACTTCGGGTATGGATGTTCTAAATGACGCTCAGCATTCGGAGCACGCCGTAGACGAAGAGGATTGCCCCGAGAACCTGAATCCAGCGTTCCCCACGGGCGTAGAGCCAGGCGCTCACGCCCAGGCCGACGAACATGCCGCCGACGAGGAGGCGGGGCCAGGGTTCGGGTGCCCGGTAGGCGAGGCTGTACACGAGAAAGCCGATGGCGATGCCGATGGCACCGAGCAGGGGACGCAGGAGATCGGGTCTCATATCACGGCTAATACTGGAGCGCCCGCACGCAGGCCGCCGCGATGCGGTTGGCACCGGGCAGATATACCCGGTCCTGTACGTAGGGATAGGGCGTGTCGAAGCCCGCGACCTGCATCACGGGCGCGAGGAGTTGGTCGAACATCTGTTCCTGAATGACGTAGGCGACCTCGCCCATGAAGTTGGACGTGCGCGGGGCCTCGCTGACGAGGACGGCCCGTCCCGTCTTCTCCACACTTCGCAGCACGAGGTCGCGGTCCCACGGCATTAAGGAGCGCAGGTCGATGACCTCGGCCCGCACGCCCTCGGTGGCGAGCGCGTCGGCGGCCTTCTCCACGTCGGGCATCACGCCGCCGTACCCGATGACCGTGAGGTCGCTCCCCTCCCGGCGCACGGTACCCTTCCCGATCTCCACGGTGTAGTCGCCGTCCGGGACCTCCCCCTTCGCCGCCCGGTACAGCCGCTTCGGCTCGAAGTAGATCACCGGGTCGCCGCCGCGCACCGCCGCCCTGAGCAGGCCCTTCGCGTCGTAAGGGGTGCTCGGCATCACCACCTTCAGGCCCGGCGTGTGGGTGAAGTAGCTCTCGGGACTCTGGCTGTGGTGGTGTCCGCCCCTGACCCCTCCGCCCGACGGCGTGCGGATGACGAGTGGTGCCGTGAACTGCCCGCCCGAGCGGTAACGAATCTTGGCCGCCTGGCTGACGATCTGGTCGAAGCCCGGCCCCATGTAGTCCGCGAACTGGATTTCGGCGATGGGCCGCAGCCCCCGCACCGCCATTCCCACCGCCGCGCCGACGATGCTCGCCTCGCTGAGGGGTGTGTCGAAGACCCGCCGCTCCCCGAACTCCGCCTGAAGGCCCGCCGTCGCCAGGAAGACGCCGCCCCGCGCGCCCACGTCCTGCCCGAAGACGACCACACGCTCGTCACGGGCCAGTTCCTCGCGCATCGCCTCGGTGATGGCCTGGATGAGGTTTAGGGTACGTGGGCCGGAGGTCGCACTCGCCTGCACGCCGGGTCTGGGTTCCGTGGCGGTCATGCCCGTCCCCCCGTCTGCCCAGCTCCGGTTTGTTCAGCGCGGAGGAAGGCGGCCTGCTCGCGCAGGTGAACCGGCGTGTCCGCGTACACGTCCTCGAACATGATGCGCCAGTCGGGCTGCCCGGTCGCCTCCGCCTGCCGCACGGCCTCGTCGACCTCGCGGTGGGTGGCGGCGATCAGTCCCGAACGCTCCTCGGCGGTGATGGGGTCGCCCAGATGCTCCAGCAGCCGCTCCACGCGGGTGATCGGGTCGCGGGCCACCCAGGCGTCCACCTCCTCGCGGGTGCGGTAGTTCTTCTCGGCGTCGGCGTCGGCGTTGGAGTGCGAGCCGACCCGGTAGGTCAGGCACTCCACGAGGGCCGGTCCCTGGCCCGCCCGCACCTCCGCCGCGACGTGGCTCATGACCTCCATCACCGCCACGATGTCGTTGCCGTCCACGAGGTAGCCGGGGATGCCGTAGGCGTGCGCCTTGACGTGAATGGACGCGCTCGCCGTCTGTGCTCGCAGGGGCGTGCTGATCGCCCACTGGTTGTTCTCGCACACGAAGAGGCAGGGGGCCTGCGCGGTCGCGGCGAGGTTGACCCCGGCGTGCCAGTCACCCTCACTCGTCGCCCCGTCCCCGAAGGTGCAGACGGTGATCTCGTCCACGCCCAGATACTTCTGCGCCAGGGCGTTTCCGGCGGCGGGCGGCACCTGCGAGGCGATGGAGGAGCTGACCGACACGAAGTTCTGCCGCGCCGCCCCGAAGTGATGCGGCATCTGGCGTCCCCGGCTGGGGTCCGAGTTGGTGCCGAGGCACTGGCTGATGAGGTCGAGCAGCGGCACCCCCATCGCCAGCCCGAGGGCGTGGTCGCGGTAATACGGCCACACCCAGTCGTGGCCGACGCGGATAGACCGGGCCAGCCCGACCTGGGTCGCCTCCATGCCGCGCGACTGTGCGTAGAAGGTCGTGCGGCCCTGCCGCAGCAGGGTGACGAGTTTGCGATCGAACTCCCGCGCACGCACCATCTCGCCGTGCAGGTGCCGCAGCACCTCCGGTGTGAAGCGGGCGGGCAGTTCGCCGATTGGTTGGCCGTCTTCAGCGACCCAACGCAGTGGGTCCGACGTGAACGGCTGAATCATGCGTGGCCTCCTGAGCGAACGGGGCGCGGACCCCGCGCGGAGGTCCCACCCATCTGTCTAGCAAACGCTCGTTAGGCATTCTAACCGCTCATGCCCGTCGGCCCTACCCCTCCCCACCGTGAGCCGGGGGGGAATGGCTCCCCCTCCCCCATTGCTACACTCGCGGCCATGAGCGGCTGGAACGTCATCGTCATCGGTGGGGGACACGCGGGGCTGGAGGCTGCCTGGGCCGCCGCCAAATTCGCCCGCACGGCGCTGCTCGTCGGCAATCCGGCGACCATCGGTCGGATGCCCTGCAACCCGGCGGTTGGCGGTCCCGGCAAGAGCCAACTCGTCTTCGAGATTCAGGCCCTCGGTGGACTGATGGGTCGTCTCGCGGACGAGACCGCCATCCACACTCGCGTCCTCAACGCCAGCAAGGGACCCGCCGTGCAGTCGCTCCGGGTGCAGAACGAACGGGATGCTTACGCCGAGCGTGCTCAGGACGTAATTCTCGGACACTCCGCCATAGATGTGGTGCGAGGTGAGGCCGCCGACCTGGAACCGGACGGTCGGGGCGGTTGGTTCGTTGTCACGGCAGACGGTCGCCGCCTCGCCGCCCGTAGCGTCGTGATTGCGGCAGGGACTTTCCTGCGCGCGGTGACGTGGTACGGTCGCTCCTCCCGCGCGGAGGGTCGTCAGGGTGAGCCGCCCTCCCGCTTCCTGAGCGCACCGCTCGCCCGCGCCGGTCACGTCCTCAAGCGGTACAAGACGGGCACGCCGCCCCGCGTCCGCGCCGACTCGGTGCGCTTCGCCGACCTGCTGGAGATTCCCGCCGATCCGCAGCCGCGCGGCTTCACGGGGCGTCCCGGCCCACGCGCCACCGAGTCTCCTACCTGGCAGACCCACACCACCCCCGAGACCCACCGTCTGATCGGCGAGAACCTGCACGAGTCGCCCATGTACGCGGGGGACATTGAGGGCCTGGGACCGCGTTACTGCCCCAGCATCGAGGACAAGGTGGTGCGGTTTGCCCACCACGACCGTCACCTTCTGTTCGTGGAACCTGACGGGGTGCAGACGAGCGAGGTCTACCTTCAGGGCTTCAGCTCCAGCCTCCCGCCCCGCCTTCAGGATCAACTTGTTCGGACGTTGCCGGGCTTCGAGGGGGCGGTCATCCAGAGGTACGCCTACGCCGTGGAATACGACGTGGTGGACTCCACGGAGCTGACACTCAACTTGGAGTCGCGCCTTCTCCCCGGTGTGTTCACCGCTGGGCAAATTAACGGCACGAGCGGCTATGAGGAGGCGGCGGCGCAGGGTCTTGTGGCAGGAACGGCGGCGGCCCGGCGGGCGGCGGGTCTGGAGGAGCGTCAGATTTCACGTGAAACGGGCTACCTCGGCGTTCTCCTCGACGACCTCGTCTTCAAGGGGAGCGACGAGCCATACCGCATGATGACGAGCCGGGTGGAACACCGCCTTCTCGTGCGGCAGGACAATGCGGACGAGCGGTTGGCGGAGTTGGGGACCGAAGTCGGGCTGGTGGACGCGCCCCAGCTTCGCGCTGTCCGCGAGAAGTACGCGCGGGTGGCGGAAGGACTGCAAGCCCTCCAGACCCAGCGTGTGCAAGGGCAAACGGGTGACGCCTGGTTACGCCGTCCCGAACTGACTCTCAGCGACGTAGAAGCCCTCGGCGTTACGCTCCCAGACCTCGACGCGGAGGAACGCGGCGCTCTTGAAATCCGTGTGAAGTACGAGGGCTACATCGAACGTGCCGAGCGCCAATTGGCCGCAGAGGAGCGGGCGCGGGATGTGAATCTGCAGAACGTTGACTTCGCTGCTGTTCCCACCCTTTCGAGGGAAGCACGGGAGAAGCTTGGTCGAGTCAAACCGGAGACAGTGGCTCAGGCGGCGCGGGTGCCTGGTGTCCGTCATGCCGACATCAGCGCCCTCCTTGTTCATGTGAAGCGGACAACGGGTGTTTCACGGGAAACCTGACGGTGAAACAAATCCGCTGTTCTACACTTGGCTTGACGCTCCTCCTGTTTCACGGGAAACTCGACGGTGAAACAAGGAGGGCAATTTGAACTTTGAAGAAGGCGTCCTGCTCGGCGTGCTGATTGGGGAGGGGCATTTCGGCGGGGACGGCAAGCAGCCGCAGGTCACGGTGCGGATGCACACCCGGCACGAGCGGCTGTTCGGGCGGTTGCAGGAGTGGTGCCCCGGCTCGCGCCTGTACGGCCCCTACCATCACGGCGGGCGTAGCTACTTGCAATGGATGGCACGCGGCGACGTGTTACGTGAACGGCTCGTGCCCCTGCTCGACCGCCTGCCGCTGGAGGAGATCGACGGGCACGTCTTCGAGCGGTACCGGGCGATGAAGGAGAGGTACGGCCTGTGAAGCCCGAGAACGAGAAACTGCTCTTAGAAGCGGGAGCGGAGTTGGGCTTCGATCTCACGGCGCAGGCGGAGACGTTCGGGCGGCTGCTCGACCTGCTCGTCACGGCGTCGGCGCGGACCAACCTCACGTCGCTCCGGGATGAGTGGGCCATCGTGCTCAAGCACTTCATTGACTCGCTCACCTGCCTGCGCGGCGGCTGGCTGGACGGGGAGCAGCGGGTCCTCGACCTCGGAACGGGCGCAGGCTTCCCGGCCCTGCCGCTCGCCATCGTGCGACTGGAACTCCACATCACGGCGATGGACGCCACCCACAAGAAGGTGGAGTTCGTGGAGCGCGCGGCGCGGGAACTGGGCTTGACGAACGTGGAGCCGCTCGTCGGGCGGGCGGAGACGCTGGGGCGTCAACCGGGGCAACGCGAGGGGTACAGCCGGGTCGTCACGCGGGCGGTGGCAGCCTTGCCCATCCTCGCGGAGTTGAGCCTGCCCTTCCTGGCCTTGGGCGGTTTCCTCGTCGCACAGAAGGGGGTGCTGGACGCCGGGGAGCTGGAGGCGGGCACACGGGCGGCGGCGGAGGTCGGCGGCGACGTGCGGGCGGTGGACACCTTCACGCTGCCCGTCCTCGGCGACGCGCGGACGCTCGTGGTAATCGAGAAGACGGGGCCGACGCCCCAGCGTTACCCGCGCCGGGAGGGCGTGCCGAACAAGCAGCCGCTATTCTGGAGGGCGACGTGAGAATCCTCGGAGTCGTGAACCAGAAGGGCGGAGTGGGGAAGACGACCACCGCCATCAACCTCGCCGCATACCTGGCGGTGGGCGGACGCCGGGTGCTCCTCGTGGACATGGACCCCCAGGGGAACGCGACGAGCGGCCTCGGCCTGCGCGGGGCGGAGGAGGGGCTGTACGAGGCGCTGGGCGAGCCGGGGCGGGCGCTGGAGCTGACGGTGCCCTCGTCCCAGAGCGGGCTGGACGTGCTGCCCGCCACCCCGGACCTCGCGGGTGCGGGTGTGGAACTCGCCGACGATCCGGGGGCGTTGACTCGCCTGCTCGCACAGGTGGAGGGCTACGACCTCGTTCTGATCGACGCGCCGCCCAGCCTCGGGCCGCTGACGGTGAACGTCCTCGCCGCCGCCGACGCCCTCCTGATCCCCCTTCAGGCCGAATATTTCGCGCTGGAGGGGTTGGCGGGCCTCATGGAGACCGTCGAGCGGGTGCGCGGCGGCCTTAACCCGCGCCTGCGGGTGCTCGGCGTGGCGATCACCATGCTCGACGGGCGCACGAACCTCGGGCAGGAGGTCGAGACGATGGTGCGGCAGCACTTCGGGGACCTCGTGTTCTGGTCGGTCGTGCCGCGCAATGTCCGGCTCTCGGAGGCACCGAGCTTCGCCAAGCCGATCAACGCCTTCGCGCCCCTGTCGAGCGGGGCGGCGGCGTACAAGCGACTCGCCGAGGAGGTGATGCAGCGTGTCGAAAAAATCTAGCGGTCTGGGGCGCGGGCTGGACGCCCTGCTCGGCAAACCGCAGGCAGCGGCCCCCACGGGGAGCGCGGGGAACACGGTGCAGACCGTTCGAGTGGACCGCATCGTGCAGGCGGCGTATCAGCCCCGGCAGGTCTTCGAGCCGGAGGCGCTGGCCGAACTTGCCCAAAGCATCCGCGAGAAGGGCGTGCTGCAACCTCTCCTCGTGCGTCCGCGCGGCGAGGAGTTCGAGATCGTGGCGGGCGAGCGGCGCTGGCGGGCCTCACAGCTCGCGGGGCTGGCCGAGGTGCCCGTCATCATCCGCGACCTCGGCGACCGGGAGGCGTTGGAGATCGCCGTCATCGAGAACCTCCAGCGCGAGGACCTCGGGCCGCTGGAGGAGGCGCGGGCGTACCAGGCGCTCCTCGACCAGGGGCTGAATCAGGAGGGGGTGGCGCAGGCGGTGGGCAAGGGCCGCTCCACCGTGTCGAACGCCCTGCGGCTGCTCACGCTGCCCGAACCCGCCCTGCGCGCCCTCGACGCCGGGGAGATCAGCGCCGGACATGCCCGCGCCGTCCTCGCCCAGCCGGAGGCCGACCGCGCGTGGGCGCTCGACCAGATTCGCACCCGACGCCTGAGCGTCCGGGAGGCCGAGGCGCTGAGGCGGGAGACTAGGACCGCCGCACCCATCGCTGTCAACCCGCCCCGCCCCTTTCGGCAAGTCGAACTCGACCTCAGCCGCCGTACAGGTACGCGCGTCCGCATCACGGGCGAGGACAGGGGCCGGGTGGAACTGAACTACGCCTCCCGCGAGGAACTCGACCGAATTCTCGACCTGCTGGGCTACTCGGCGGAGTAGGGGAGAGGAAAGGGAAGGCGGGGCAGAGCATCCAAGTCTCTGCCCCGCCTTCCTTCTCTTCCCTCTTACCGCGTGCCGACCAGGAAGATGTTCGGCCAGGGGCGATAGCTGCTCTTCAACGTGTCCTGCTTGAAGGTCTGCCCGTTGCGGATGAACTTGCGCGTGACCTCCATCACGGCACCGGGGGCGGCCCAGTCCACCTGCTTGCGCTCCCCGTCGCGGAGGCTGGCGTCCCGGATCACCCGGTCGGCGGGGGCGGGCGTGGTCCTGAGGGTGCGCGGGGTACCGACCTCCACCGTGAAGTCGCGCGCCTTGCCGAACACGGAGATCGAGAGGCGCGACTCCTCGTCGTTCCACTCGCTCTGAAACCACAGCGCGCCGCCCGTGTTGTTGGCGAACTTGAGGTCGAGATAGGGCTGGTAGATCGTGGCGTCGAGGCCCTGCGGCTCGTAGTAATGGACCTGATACGAGTGGTTCTGACGCTCCAGCACGGGCAGGCCCGCGTTGTAGAGGGTGCGGAAGACCGTCGTGCTGACCTGGCAGATACCGCCGCCCAGGCCGCTCGCGGTGCGCTCCCCGGCGATCACGAGACCCGGCACGAAGCCGCCCCGCGCCGTCACCGGCCCGACGATCTGATTGAAGGAGACCATCTTGCTCTCGATCAGGCGGTCGCGGAAGCGCACGGCCCCGACATGGATATTCGTCATGCGCTCGGGGCTGCTGCCGTGATAGTTCGTCTCGCCCGTCCCCAGGTGGGCGGTAATGCCGCGCGACAGGAAATAGTCGAGCGTACGCTTCGGGGCCGCCTGCCCGGTGACGACGATATTCGCCTTCACGCCCCTCGGGTCCTTCAGCGCGGCAAGAATGTTCTCGCGGGTCCGAGCCTCGTCCACCTTCAGCCCGTTGCGCTGCACGACCGCCCAGCCGTTCCACAGGTTCTCGAAGCGGGCGTCCTGCGGGGTGCGGGGCAACTCGCTCAGGAACTTTCGCAGGTCGGCGTCGAGGCTCGGCGTGACCGTGCCGCGCGCCCGCAACTCGGCCACGCGTGGGCCGGGCAGCGTCAGCGTGCGGCTGAAGGGTACCGTCGTCTTCTTCCCGCCGACCAGCGCGGGCCACTGCGCCTCCACCGTGATCAGCAGCGGGGCGGAGGCGCGGACAGGGGCGGGCGCGGGTGTGGCCGCTGGTGCCGGAGTCAGGGCGGGCGTCGGCGTGGGTGCCGGAGTGGGTGCGGGCGTCACCGGGGCCACGGGCGCGGGCGTCGGCGCGGCGGGCACGGGGGCCGGGACTGGGGCCGGAACGGGATCGGGGGCCGGGATCGTCGGCGTGGTGGGCGCAGTCGGAAGGGGCAGCGCGGGAATGTCCACGCTCGTCTGCGCGAACGCACCTCCCAGCAACACGCTCACGAGGACGGCGGCGCTCCTATGCAACAGGGCCATGAAGGGGAGTATTTCACGGTTCTTCACGTGAAAAGTGACGGGGTACTGAGGATAAGGAGAAGTGATGGGGCGTGAGTCGCGTCTCGCTCGCCTCCTCAGCGCGGCTCAATCAGGTCACCCACCAAAGAAGACCCCTCGCCGACCGAAGAGAACGAGGGGCAACCCTCGAAGAGGGGAAGGGGAGAGGCGGGCCTCAGCGGACCAGCGGGGCGACCTCGCGCACGTCCTGAAGCTGCCGGACGATTTCGGTGACGGCGGCGGTGGCGTGGTGCCGCCCGTTCTCGATGAAGACCTGATTCGTCTTCCCCGCGAAGCCCGCCGAGCCGACCACGAAGAGGCCGGGGACGCTGCTCTCGTAATGCTCGCTCATGACCAGGCACTCGTCGGGCTGGGTGGCGAGGTTCAGGCCCGCGAGGAAGGAGAGGTCGGGGCGGTAGCCCGTCAGCGCGAAGGTGAAATGGGTGGGCAGCCGGGAGGTCGTGCCGTCCTCCCGCTGGACGAGGACGTGGCCGGGATGAATCTCCACCACCCGCGAATTGAAGTGCGCGGCGATGCTGCCCTCCTTGATGCGGTTTTCGAGGTCTGGGCGCACCCAGTATTTGATGGTGGATTTCAGCTCAGGTGCCCGCACCACCATCGTCACGTTCGCCCCGCCGCGCCACAGGTCGAGGGCCGCGTCCGCTGCCGAGTTGCCCGCCCCGATCACGGTGACGTTCAGGCCCATAAAGGGGTGAGCCTCCGTGTAGTAGTGCGAGACGTTCTCGCTGTCCTCTCCGGGGATGCCGATGTGAAGCGGGTTGTCGTAGTACCCGGTCGCCACGACCACGCGCCGTGCCTCGACGACGCCCGGCGTGCCGTCCTGCGTCTCGACCTCCAGCGTGAAGCCCGCCGGGGCCGCGTGGACCGCCGTCACTTCCGTGTACTGCCGGACGTTCAACCCTTCGCGCTGGGTGACGAGGCGGTAGTACATCAGCGCGTCGCGGCGGTCGGGCTTGTCGTGGCCCGTGACCATCGGGTGATTGCCGATCTCCAGCTCGGGGGCCGTGGTGAAGAAGGTCATGTACGTCGGGTACTCGAAGATGGCGTTCACCACGCAGCCCTTTTCGAGGACCACGTAGGTCAATCCCGCGCGCTTGCAGGCGATGGCGGCGGCGAGGCCCACCGGCCCGGCCCCCACGATGGCAACGTCGAAGAGTCCACTCATGCCCCACATTGTGTCAGAGGGACGCAAAACGGACGGTGAGGCGAGTCGGGGGGAAGCCGTCAGCGATCAGCCGTCAGCCAGGACGCGAGGGAGTTCAGCCCACGTCACCACGCACAAGCATCAGGGCGACGGTGTGGAGTGGGGCCTCGGGTGTGTCCTGCATCTGGAACTCCTCCAGCACGGTAAGGAGCCGCCGCTTGAGGTCGCCCGCCTGCTCGCGCGTGAGGCGCAGGCTACCGATGTTCAGGAGAAACGGCTCGTCCTGGTCGAAGACTTCGTTCCCCCTGCGGCTGGGTGATCCCATGCTGAGCGTGCTGCCCTCCTCGCCCTGCTCCAGCCAGAAGCCCCAGCGGTCGTCGGCGTCGCGCAGGAGGCCGATGCTCAGGCGGGTGAACCGCTCCACACGCGGGAGAATCTGACCGCCCAGAAACGCCTCCAGCGTCTCCGCCCCCGTGACCTCGTAGGGGATGAACCAGCGCGGCGGCACCCCGTAGCGTTTGACCGCCCGCCCAGCGCGCGGACGGACTTCCACGACCTCCGCGATGGCCGCCCGCTCCAATTTGCCGAGGAGGTAGTGGGCGCGTTGGAGGTTGACCGCCAATCCAGCCGCCGCCTCACTCGCCGTATGGGGCGATTGCATGAGGAGGCTGAGGAGCGGGCGTAGCTCCACGTCCAGCAGCAGGGCGGCCTGCGTGCTGTCTGCCACTCTCGGCGCTTCCCCGGACATTGAACCAGCTTAGGAGGTTCCTACTTCAAACGGCGCATGTTCCTTCGAGGAGTCCCTACCCATACTCGACCCATGCAGCCGACGACCTTACGAAACCGCAATTTCGCCCTGTGGCTGGTCGCCTCGGGGCAGTCGCAGTTCGGCTCGGCGCTCGCCTCGGTCGCGCTGAGTTTTCTCGTGCTGGAGCAGACGGGTTCGGCGGGAAAGATGGCCTTAACGCTCGCCTGCGCCGTCGCGCCCAACCTGCTGATGCCTTTCGCTGGGGCGCTGGTGGACCGGGTGAACCTCAAGCTGCCCCTGATCGGGGCGGATGTGGCGCGTGGCCTGCTCCAGCTTCTCGTCGGCGGGCTGGCGCTCGCGTGGGGCGAGGTGCCGCTGTGGGTGGTGAACGGGGCCGCCGTGCTGATGGGCCTCGCGGGCATCTTCGCGGGTCCCGCCAGCAGCGCCGCCGCCCCCAGCCTCGTGCCGCCCGCCGACCTCGCCCGAGCAAACGGCCTAATCGGTGGCGTGGGACAGGGGGCGTAGCTCGTGGGCACACTGGCCGGGGGCTGGATCGTGGCCGTCTTCTCGCCGCCCGTCGCCATCGTGCTCGACGGGCTGAGCTTCCTCGCTATGGCGGCCCTGCTGCTGGCGGTGCGGCTGCCGGGGAGAGGAGCGAACGTCGGTCCCCGTCCGAGTGTGGTGACTGACGTGGTGAGCGGCCTGCGCCTGATGCGCCGTTCCCGCGTGCTGACGCTGGTGCCCGTCATCGGCTTCGTCCTGAACGCGACCCTGGCCCCCGTGACGGTCATCACGCCGAAGCTGATGGAGACGCTGGGGGCGGGCGCGAAGGGCTACGGCCTCTTCCTCGCGCTGGAGAGCGGGGGGATGCTCCTCTCCGGCGCACTCATCGCCGTCCTCGGCAACCGCCTCCCGCCCCGCCGCGCGACCGCCGCCGGACTCGTCCTCGCCGCCCTCGTCTACGCGGTGATGTGGTGGCGGCCCGCCTTGCCCGTGCTGCTGACCTGCGCGGTGGTGCTGGGCTTCGCCTTCGGCATCCTGAATACGCCGCTGAACACGTTGATGCAGCGCATGGTGCCCGCCGAGTACCTGGGCCGCGTCTTCAGCGTGCTGGGCACCGGGGCCACGCTGGGAATGCCGCTGAGCCTGCTCCTCCTCTCTCCGCTGCTCGACCGCACGGCTCCGGCCCTGTGGTTTGGCGTCGCCTCGGTCCTGATGCTCGGTGGTGCCCTCGCCTGGATACTCGTCGCCCTGTCGGAGCGCGTGACGCCGGACCTGCGTGCCCCCACCCCTGTTCCCGGCCCCGTGACCACCGCCGCCGATTAGACTCGGCGCATGACCACCAGCACGACGACGCGCACCGAGTCCGACACGATGGGCACGCTTGAAGTCGCCGCCGACCGCCTCTGGGGCGCACAGACCGAACGCTCCATCCACAACTTCCCGATTGGCCGTGACACCTTCGTGTGGGGTCGTCCGGTCATCCGCTCGCTCGGCATCCTGAAAAAAGGTGCGGCGCAGGCGAACGCGGAGTTAGGCGAGCTGCCGCAGGAGGTGGCCGACCTCATCGTGCGGGCCGCCGACGAGGTGATCGCCGGGCAACTCGACGACCACTTCCCCCTCGTCGTCTTCCAGACGGGTTCGGGCACCCAGAGCAACATGAACGCGAACGAGGTCATCTCCAACCGCGCCATTCAGCTCGCGGGCGGCGAGATGGGCAGCAAGAAGCCCGTCCACCCCAACGACCACGTGAACCGGGGCCAGAGCAGCAACGACACCTTCCCGACCGCCATGCACATCGCCGTCGTGCTGGAGCTGAACGAACGGCTGTACGGCAGCGTCGGCAAGTTGCGCGATACGCTGGCGGCGAAGGCCGAGCAGTACCGAGACCTCGTGAAGGTGGGGCGCACCCACCTGCAAGACGCCACGCCCATCACCCTCGGGCAGGAGATCGGCGGCTGGGTGGCGCAACTCGACTACGCGCTCGCGGAGGTGAAGCACGCCGAGACGGGCCTGTATGATCTCGCTATCGGGGGAACGGCGGTAGGCACGGGTCTGAACGCGCACCCGCAGTTCGGCGACCTCGCCGCGCGGAAGTACGAGGCCGAGACCGGCTTCCCCTTCCGGTCCGCCGAGAACAAGTTCGCCGCCCTCTCGGCCCACGACGCCCTCGTCCAGACCTCGGCGGCGCTGCGGACGCTCTCGGGCGCGCTGATGAAGATGGCGAACGACGTGCGCTGGCTCGCCTCCGGCCCGCGCAACGGCATCGGGGAAATCGTGATTCCCGAGAACGAACCCGGCTCCTCCATCATGCCCGGCAAGGTGAACCCCACCCAATCCGAGGCGCTGACGATGGTCGCCACCCGCGTCTTCGGCAACGACGCGACCGTGGCCTTTGCGGGGTCGCAGGGCAACTTTCAGCTCAACGTCTTCAAGCCCGTGATGGTCCACGCCGTGCTGGAGAGCATCCGCCTCATCTCGGACGCCTCCCTCGCCTTCAACGACAACTGCGCGGTAGGCATCGAGCCGAACTTCGAGAAGATCGAGCACAACCTCTCGATCAACCTCATGCAGGTCACGGCCCTGAACAAGCACATCGGCTATGACAAGGCCGCCGCCATCGCCAAAAAGGCCCACAAGGAGGGCAGCAGCCTTAAGGACGCGGCGCTCTCGCTGGGCTACGTGACCCCCGAGGAGTTCGACGCCTGGGTGGTGCCGCTGGAGATGACGCGGAGCTGAGGTCGCATGGTCCAACTCTTTCGGCGGACGAGCCGGAACCGAACCTCCTAACTCTCGGCCCCGACCACCGCCTGCACGCGACCCACCTGCCCGCTCGTGAGGCGGACCTTGATGCCGTGCGGATGGGTGGCTGAGCGGGTCAGAAGCTGCGCCACCACGCCGCGCGTGAGCCTGCCCGTGAGCTGATCTTGCTTCTGCACGATGTCCACGGTCACGCCGGGGCGAATCTGGGAGCGGGAAGGGGTCATGGGGGGAGGATAGGGGAGAGAAGGTGGACGGCAAGGTTCCTCCTCACCACTCGTTCGCCTTGAACACTCGCCGCGCTGTCTCACGCCGCAGGTCTTCGTCTGTCCCTGCATTCTCGCCGTACACGCGATTGAGCGCCGCCGTCACGTCCTCCCCACGGTGCCGCTCCAGATACTCCCGCAGGGCAGCCCGCCAAAGCTCACTGCGGCTGAGGCCCAGCTTCCGGGCCAACGCCTCGGCCTCGGCGAAGGTCTGCTCGTCCAGGGAGATGGAGACGCGCACGGGAGGGATATGAAGCGGCAACGCCGAACCTTACAGCCACCGCCCCTGATCCGCCCACGCCTCCAGCCGCTCCAGATCGTCCGGCACCGCGTACAGGCACACCCCGAGCTGATCGCCCATGCTGAACGCCGCGCCCCGGCAGACCACCCGCCCGCGCTCCACGCTCGCCCCCCACGCCAGCGTGAACGACCCGGCAGACGACGGTGCCCCGTGGTCCCCCTCCACCGCCGCCAGCATCCGCTCGGGCGTCGCCTCCCGCACGTCATGGCGCATTCGGAACCACCGATACCCCGCGTCCTGCACCAGCACCACGCGCCCCCACCGGGGTTCGCCCAGCAACTCCCCAGTCAGGGACAGCCACCACGCCCGCACGCCGGGCGGCACGTCCAGATGGCCGTTGGGCCGCGACTCCGCCGCCCAGATGCAGGAGAGGCGGGCGTCGGGGGGAGGGTGGATGCGGGCGAGGGCGTAGCGGAGGTCGGGTGGAGAAGGGGCTTGAAAAGAAGGTGCCAAGATTCCCTCACCAAAAATTTGATCGCTCCTAATTACTCAGAGACCCCTTCTTGCCGAGCTGCTGAATAGTTTCTGTGAGCTTTTTGATGTCGCCCAAAGTGGCAACATTCAATGCCCTCTTACCCGCTTCTCTCTCACTCAATAAACTGTAATTTATTACAGAAGACCTATATTCTCTGTACAAAGAGAGGGCGGCAGAGTTAACAGAGTTGTAATAGAACGCAAACAAAAACATACTGGCTGTCATAACATATGCTATGAGCCTTATAGATTTTGGATTCGAGAAGTCAACGGCAGCCTCTATACTAATTCTAGTCAATACCGCAACATATGTCCACACAACCCAGCTATTGTGATTGGAAAACCCGGCAGCAACAATCTCAGTGAATGCCGAGGCAACCGCTTTAGAGTAGCTGCCACTTAGTGACGATAAAACAGCCGCAAAACCGATTGGCTTTAATCCTGCTGTAAAAAAGTATACCAACAATCCTGTAACAATGGACACCGCCCATGTACTATTCGCCAACTCCTTAATATTTTTCACTAATAAACGCTCCATTTATATAGGACGCGACCTGAATTATATAAACATATCGAAGAGACATAAATAGGTTGATTATCAATACGCCTCTCTTTAAAAAGGGTGAAATATTGGAAAAAGCATACATAACTACACCACCCCCAACCGCTTCTCCTCCTCATACAGCCGCTCGCCCACGAACTGCTTGAGCAGCGTCTGGTACGGCACCTTCTTCAGCGCGGCGACGTGCTTGAGCCGCTGCTCCATGTCCTCGTCCAGACGCAGGGTGGTGACGTGCGTGGCTTTGGGCTGGCGCGGTTGCCGGGGGCGCTGGCGGGGGGCGATCTCGTTGAGGAGTGCCCAGGCTTCCTCGTCCTTATGCGCGGCGGCGATCCGTGCACGGGTCGGGGCGTGCGTGTCCCAGAACTCGGCGGCTTCCTCGGTAGTCATGTTCTCCGGCACGGGGTCGCCCACGTCCAGGGGAATGCGCTTGATGGTCTCGGCGGTGTCGGTCATGGTCATTCCTCCTGCGCGTAGTAAGCGGCGCGTTCTACGGCTTCGGCTGTGTAAGCGGTCACGACGCGGAATTTCTCGCCCCGTCTCTCTAACACCACGAAGAGAACCCGTCCGGCTTCGGTAGCCCCGATCACGCCAAAGCGGCGCTGTCCTCTCGGTCCTCGGTGAACCTGTTCGCCAGGGATAGCTGCTGGGTCGGTCACAGCTTCCTCTGCCTCCTCCGGTTCCACCTTGTGAAGGGCGATGTGCTCCAAATTGGCAAAGTCCCAATCGAATTCCATCGGCTGAGACCTAGCGTATACGTTCGTATGGTGTTTTTCTACACTTCCAGCGCCAGCTTGTCCACATCGTTCAGCAGGGGCGTTCCCGCCGGGTACTCGCCGTTGAAGCACGCGAGGCACAGACCGGGGCCGCTGATGGCTTCCCTCAGCCCGCGCTCGCTGATGAAGGCGAGGGTATCCGCGCCGATCAGCTCCCGAATCTGCTCCTGGGTGTGGGTGCTGGCGACGAGTTCCTTGCGGGCGGCAGTGTCGATGCCGTAGAAGCACGGGTGCTTGATGGGCGGGCTGCTCACCCGGAAGTGGACCTCCCGCGCCCCCGCCTCCCGCAGCAGGTTCACGATCTGGCGGCTGGTGGTGCCGCGCACGATGGAGTCGTCCACGAGTACGACCCGCTTACCCCGCACGGCGCTGGTGGGCGAGAGCTTCATCTTGACCTTCAGCTCGCGCGCCTCCTGGGTGGGGGCGATGAAGGTGCGGCCCGCGTAGGGGTTCTTGTACAGGCCGTAGTCGAAGGGAATGCCGCTCTCCCGCGCGTACCCGATGGCCGCCCCGATGCCGGAGTCGGGCACGGGCACCACGATGTCGGCCTCCACCGGGCGCTCGCGGGCCAGCCTCTCGCCCATGCGGATGCGGCTCGCGTGGGTGTCCACCCCGTCGAGTTCGCCATCGCTGCGCGCGAAGTAAATCCACTCGAAGGCGCAGGGCGTGGGCCTCTTCGGCTCCACCATCAGCGAATGCAGGCCGTCCCGGTCCATCCACACCAGTTCGCCCGGCTGCACGTCCCGCACCAGCCGCGCGCCCACCGCGTACAGGGCGCAGGGTTCGGAGGCGAGGACCCACGCGCCGTCCTCCCGCTGCCCGATCACGAGGGGCCGGACGCCGTGCGGGTCGCGGAAGCCGAGGAGCTGCGTGCGGCTCATCAAGACGCAGGCGTACCCGCCCTTGAGTTTCCGCATGGCGCTGGCGGTCGCCTCCACGAGGTCCATGTGGCTCTCGCGGGCGATCAGGTTGAGCATGACCTCCGAGTCGTTCGTCGTCTGGAAGAGGGCACCCTCCATCAGCATCGCGTTCCGAACCTCGCGGGCGTTCACGAAGTTGCCGTTGTGCGCGAGGCCCAGAATGCCCTTGTTCGTGCGGGTGGTGAGCGGCTGGGCGTTGAAGCGCAGGTTGCTCCCCGTCGTCGAGTAGCGCACGTGCCCGATGCTCACGCGGGCGTTGGCGAGCCGCAGCCCGTCGAGCCGCCGCTCGTCGAACACCTGCGTCACCAGGCCCAGGTCCTTGTCCACGTGGAACTTCTCGCCGTCCGAGACGCACATGCCCGCCGCCTCCTGCCCCCGGTGTTGCAGGGCGAAGAGGCCGAGATAGGTCAGCCAGGCGAGGTCGTTCGGCTCGGGCGAGTACAGCCCGAAAACGCCGCACTCGTCCTGCGGCTTGTCGGTGGCGGGGTCAAAGAGCATGGTGGGGTCCTTTGGGGCGGGGGAGGTGGTCACACGCCCCCTCACCCCCGGCCCCTCTCCCACGGGGGGAGAGGGGAGTATGTGGGTAAGTTCTGGTGTGGCGACTCGCAAGGTGAGACGGGAGACGCAGAAGGCAAGAGACTTGAGAGGTAGGCAGACGCCCGAAGAACAGATGCTCTGGCGGGCCTTGCGAAACCGCTTCCTGACCCTCAAGTTCCGCCGCCAGCAGCCCATCGGGCCGTACATAGCGGATTTTGTCTGCTACGAGGCACATCTCGTCATTGAACTGGACGGCTCTCAACATGCCGAGGAGGCGGCCCGCGCTTATGACGCCGTTCGCACGGAGTTCCTTGAGGCTGGAGGCTTTAAAGTCCTGCGTTTCTGGAACAACGAGGTGAGGTTCAACCTCGAAGGCGTCCTTGAGGTGATCCAGACTCACCTGCCCTGAGCCGCCCTGCTCCCCTCTCCCCTCGTGGGAGAGGGGCCGGGGGTGAGGGGGCGTCCCACCAGCCCAACCGCCCACACTCACCCCAGAATCCCCCGAAGCGGCGTCGTGTAGGCGGTGGTCAGCGTCCCAAGATTCACGCTCAAGTGTACGTTCGCGCCCGGAACGGAGATGGTGACGCTCTCCCCCCCCTGGGTAGGCAGGCTCTCGCCCAGCAGGGTCCAGGGCACGGCCAATTCGTCCAGCAGCGCCTGCGCTTCTTCCTCCCGTCCAACCTGAACGGCCACCACCACGCGGCTGTGTGCCTCGCCGAAGAGGAGGGCGTCGGGGCGAATCCCATCGGGGGCGGCGAGCGTCGCCTTAAGGCCGCGACCGCCCGCAATCGCCATCTCGGCGAGGGCGACAGCCAGCCCGCCCTCCGAGCAGTCGTGTGCCGTGTCTGTCAGGCCCGCGCGGATCAGGGCGAGCGTTCCGGCGATCACGCGCGCTTCGAGGTCCAGATCGAGGGGCGGCACCTCCCCCGCCTCCAGCCCGTGCATCGTCTCCAGGTACTGCGAGGCACCGATGGTCTCCGCGTGGTGGCCCAGCAGGTAGAGGCTGTACGGCCCCTCCTTCAGCGCGAGGGTGGCCCGCCTCGTCACGTCGGGCAGCACGCCCACCATGCCAATCGTCGGTGTGGGGTGGATGGCGACGGTGCGGCCCTCCTCGGCATACTGGTTGTAGAGGCTGACGTTGCCCCCGGTCACAGGTGTGTTGAGTGCCCGGCAGGCGTCCGCGATGCCCTGCACGGCCCGCTGAAGCTGGAAGTACACGTCCGCCCTGTGTGGATTCCCGAAGTTGAGGTTGTCCGTGATCGCCAGCGGCGTCGCCCCCACGCAGGCGAGATTGCGCGCGGCCTCGGCGACGGCGGCGGCGGCTCCCACGTAGGGATCGAGATACACGAAGCGCGGGTTGCAGTCGGAGGTGGCGGCCACCCCCAACCCCGACCCCTTCACCCGCAGCACGGCGGCGTCGGCGGCACCGGGGGCGACCACTGTATTCGTCATCACCTGATGGTCGTACCGCTCGAAGATGGGGCGCTTGCTGGCAATTGTGGGGTGGCTGAGCAAGTCCACCAGCACAGCACCCAGATCACCGGGCACGGGCACGCCGCTCAGGTCGCGCTCGCGCCTGGTCCTGATCTCCTCGGACTCCACGCCCTCCCGCGTGTACTTGGGCGCTTCATTGAGCAGAGCGACGGGCAGATCACACACGGTCTCGCCGCGCCACGTCAGGCGGTAGCGGTCGTGCGCCTCGACCTCGCCAATCGTCACCACGTCGAGTTCCCACTTCGCCAGGAGGTCCAGCAACTCCTGCTCGCGCCCCGGCACGGGCACCAGGATCATGCGCTCCTGCGACTCGCTGAGGCACAGCTCCATCGGCACCATCCCCGTCTCGCGCGTGGGCACGAGGTCGAGGTTCATGGTGATCCCCAGCCCCGCCCGGTAGGCCATCTCGCAGGTCGAGGAGACGAGGCCCGCCGCGCCCATGTCCTGCACGCCCGCGACCACTCCGGCCTGAATCGCCTCCAGGGTCGCCTCCAGCAGCAGCTTCTCCATGAAGGGGTCGCCCACCTGCACGGCGGGGCGGTCGGCCTGCGAGGCGTCGCTGAGGGCGGCGGAGGCGAACACCGCGCCGCCCAGCCCGTCGCGCCCGGTCCTGGAGCCGACGTACACGATCTGGTTGCCCACCGCGCCCATCGTCCCCTTCGCCAAATCCTCGTGGCGCAGCAGGCCCAGGGCCATGACGTTGACGAGCGGGTTCTCCTGATAGGACGGGTGGAATGTCACTTCACCGCCCACCGTGGGCACACCTATCGCGTTGCCGTAGTGGGAGATGCCCTCGACGACGCCGTTCACCAGAAAGCGCGTGCGAGGCGAGTCGGGGTTGCCGAAGCGCAGGGAGTCCAGCACCGCGAAGGGCCGCGCGCCCATAGCGAAGATGTCGCGCAGGATGCCGCCCACGCCGGTTGCCGCTCCCTGGACGGGTTCCACGGCGGACGGGTGGTTATGACTCTCCATCTTGAAGGCCACGCCCCACCCCTCCCCGATGTCCACCACGCCCGCGTTCTCGCCGGGACCCTGGAGGACCTGCGGCCCCGTGGTGGGGAAGGCGGAAAAGAGGGGCCGCGAGTTCTTGTATCCGCAGTGCTCCGACCACATCGCGCCGACGATGGCCGCCTCCAGCGCATTCGGCTCGCGCCCGATGCCGGAAACGAGAAGGTCGTATTCCTCGGCGGTGAGGCCGAAGGTGGGGGCGCGGTCGCGGAGGGATTGGGTCTGGGTCACGTCAACTCCTTGAGGGGGCGAGATGTCGTCCGTGGTGGGTATGAGGGAGAAGGGATTCGGCGGATGCTATCGGCGTCCGACTCGTGCCCGCAGCCACCGGAACTGCACGAGGCAGATCACCGTCAGCGCGACGGCGAGGCCGACGAAGAGCGAGAACAGCCCGGCGTCCACGGGTTCGAAGGCAGGACCCCTGAACGGATTCAGTCCCGGCACGAGGTTGCCCACGAGGGTGAACACAAGGCTGAAGACGAGCGTTAGCACGGGCACGGCGAGCAGCGACGCTCCCAGGACCAGGGCCGCCCGCCCCCACGGAAGGGCCGCCGGGGAACGCACCGCCGAGTAGGCGGGCATCAGCACGAGCAGCAGGCCCAGCGCCGCCGACGCTCCCAGGAGCAGCCCGTCCCACGTCACGCCCCTTCCTCCCTACCGAACGGCCAGCGACTCGAACACGCCCCGTCCGTCCTCGCTGCCCAGCAGGGCCTCCACCGCCCGCTCGGGGTGGGGCATCATGCCCAGCACGTTGCCGCGCTCGTTCACGATTCCGGCGATGTCGTTCAGGGAGCCGTTGGGGTTGTCCACGTAGCGGAAGACTACCCGGCCCTCGTCCTCCAGCCGGGCGACCGTCCCCGCGTCGGCGTAGTAGTTGCCCTCGCCGTGCGCGATGGGAACCTCGATGATCTGATCCTTCTGGTATGCGCCCGTGAAGGCCGTCCCCGTGTTCTCCACGCGCAGGTGGACGGGCTTGCACAGGAAATGCACCTCACGGTTGCGGCTCAGCGCACCGGGGAGCAATCCCGCCTCGGTGAGGACCTGAAAGCCGTTGCACACGCCCAGCACGTAGCCGCCGCGTTCGGCATGTTCCTTAATGGCGGTCATGATCGGGCTGCGCGCGGCGATGGCCCCGCTTCTCAGGTGGTCGCCGTAGGAGAAGCCACCCGGCAACAGCACGAGGTCGGTTCCGGTGGGCAACCCGTCCTCGGTGTGCCACACGAAGCGCGCGTCGGGGTCCAGCGTGAGCCGGGCGGCGTGCAGGGCGTCGGCGTCGCAGTTGGAGCCGGGGAACTGGATGACGGCGACGTTCATAAGCCTCCGGTTGAGGCCGCATCGGCGGCGAAACCCGAGCGGAGCGAGTGGGAAAAGGCGCACGCGACCGCAACTGGAGTGGCCTGCGGCGCTGTTCCGCAGGACGCGGAAGTGGAGGTCGCGTGTGTCACAGGCGCTCCAGCTCGGTCACGGTGCGCTCGCCGCCCGCGTTGCCCGTGTTCACGGTGCTCGCGGGTTCCACCAGCATGATCCACGTCTCCTCGGTCTCGGCGACCGGCAGATGCTCCACGCCGCGCGGGACGACGATCAATTCGCCCTCCTCCAGCCGCACGTCACCATCCCGGAAGCGCATCCGCAGAACGCCACGCGCGACCAGAAACAGCTCGTCCTCGTCCTCGTGCGCGTGCCACACGAACTCGCCGACGAGCTTGACGAGCTTGACTTGCTGCCCATTGACTTCGCCGACGACCTTCGGTGTCCAGTGTTCGGCGAAGAGGCCGAACTTCTCCGTCAGATTGACCTTCTGCGGCGTGCTCACGCGCCCACCGACTCGACCTCGCTCAATTCCCAGCGCGCGTCCTCCATGATGGGATTACTCAGCACGTTCCCCGTGATGTCGGCGAGTTGGGCTTCCACCGCCTCCCGCTCGCCTGAGAGCGTCAGCTCGATGTACTTGCCGACCCGCACGCCCGCCACGTTCGCGTGGTCCAGATGCGACAGCGCCCGCTCGACGGTACGCCCCTGCGGATCGAGGATGGAGGGCTTGAGGGTGACGAAGACTCTGGCGTGGTAGGTGGGCATGGGAACTCCTTCGGAGGGGTCGAGAGGTCGAGAGGTCGGAAGGTCGAGAGAGGCCGGTTACTCGACCTCTGGACCCCTTGACTCCTCGACCTCTTGCGTCACCCGCCTCAGCATCTCCGCATACGCCTCCTCCACCCCGCCGAGGTCGCGGCGGAAGCGGTCCTTGTCGAGCTTCTCGCCCGTCTCGGCGTCCCAGAAGCGGCAGGTGTCGGGGCTGATCTCGTCGGCGAGGACGACTTGGCCGCCCGGTGCCTTGCCGAACTCCAGCTTGAAGTCGATCAGGCGGATGCCCCGGCGGAAGAAGTAGGGCGTCAGGAATTCGCGCACCCTCAGGGCCAGCTCGCGGATGCGCGTCAGGTCCTCCTCGCTCGCCCAGCCGAGGGCAATGGCTGTGTCCGTGTTGATGAGGGGATCGCCGAGCGCGTCCGACTTGTAGCAATATTCAACGACCGGGCGGGCGAGGGGCGTGCCCTCCTCCACGCCGAGCCGTTTGGAGAAGCTGCCCGCCGCCACGTTCCGCACGATGACCTCGACGGGTACGATGGTCACGGCCCGGACGCGCTGCTCGGTGTCGGACACCCTCTCGATGAAGTGGGTCGGGATGCCCGCCGCCTCCAACTGGGGGAAGAGGTGCGCGGTGATCGCGTTGTTGACGGCCCCCTTGCCGGGAATCTGTGCCCGCTTGACCCCGTTGAAGGCGGTGGCGTCGTCCTTGTACTCCACGACGTACTCGTGCGGGTCGGCGGTGGCGTAGACGCGCTTGGCCTTGCCCTCGTACAGCGGCTCACGGCTCATGCGGGGACTCCGGGGCGACGTGCTTGGGGAACAAGGAGGACGGGCGTCACCCCAACGGCTGCGGGGCGACGCTCGGGGGTCGCGGGGCTGGTCATGCTTGGTCTCCATCGCCGCCTCTCGGGCGGGCTTACCGCTGCTCGGGCACGCGGGGCGTCTCACGGGACGCGGGTGGACGGGGGTGTGGGGCGGGGCCTGTGCAACCCGGCCCAAGCGGGGGCGCGGGGCTGCCATGAATCACCTTAACACCGCTGACATGGACGTATCGGGGGGCTGTTCAGGGGGGCGATTCCAATAACCCGCGCACGAATCGCTCCCGCCCCACCAGATCAGCCAGCACCTCGGCCCGCCAGCCCACCGCGCGCAGTTCGGCGGCGAAGGGGACGGCGTTGCGCGGGTCGAGTTCGAGGAGCAGGACGCCAGCGGGGGCGAGCGCCGCGCGGGCCTGTGCTGCCAGCGGTCGCGCGACCTCCAGCCCGTCCGCCCCCGCGTACAGGGCGAGGGCCGGGTCGTGCCCCACCTCCGGGTCGGCACCCGCACGGTCGGCGTCGGGCAGGTAGGGCGGGTTGCTCACGATCACGTCGAAGGGACCGGAGAGGTCCGCGAGGAGACTGCCCTCCACGAACGCCACATCCAGGCCGTTCAGGACAGCGTTCTCGTGGGCGAGGGCCAACGCCTCGGCGCTGAGGTCGGTGGCCGTCACGGTCGCGTCCGGGCGGGCGGCCTTCACCCCCAGCGCGAGGGCACCCGTGCCCGTGCCCACGTCCAGCACACGCGGCGTCGGCACGGGGCGCAGGGCCTCCAACGTGAGGTGGAGCAGCCACTCCGTCTCCGGCCTCGGAATCAGCGCGCGGGCGTCGGTCCTCAGCCGCACGCCGCCCCACTCCACCTCACCGAGCAGGTGTTGGAGGGGCACGCGGGCCGCGCGCCGTTCGAGGAGGCTCGCCAGCCGCTCACCGTCTTCGGGCGTGACCACCTCCGCCCCACGCGTCAGCAGGGCCGTCCCGTCCAGCCTCAACACATGCAGCACGAGCGCCCGCGCATCGGCTTCGGGGGAAGGCACGCCCGCCTCCCGCAGACGTTGGGCGGCATGCTGGACCCAGACGCGGAGGCTGAGGGACGGAACGTGGGCCGGAGAGGTCGGCATTATGTCTCGCTCCCTACCCCTGACCCCTACCCATGCCGGGGCTTGATCACCAGCCGCCTTGACGCCCCCTCCCCGATGGACTCGCTCGTCACGTCGGGATGCTCCTTGAGGGCGATGTGGATGACCCGGCGCTCGGCGGGGGGCATGGGCTGGAGTTCGTGGGGTTCGCCGCTCTTGGCGACCTGCACGGCCAGCCGCTCGGCGAGTTTGGCGAGAGTGTCGGCCTGCCGCTTGCGAAAGCCGCCCACGTCCACCCGCACGCGCAGGTCGTTGCGGCCCGCCTGCTTGGCAAGGACCGTGTAGGCGATGACCTCGATGGCCCCCAGCGTGCGCCCGTCCCGTCCCGCCAGCCGGGCGGCGTTCTCCCCGGTGATCTCGGCCTCCAGCGCGTCCTCGGCCTCGCGGACGGTCACGCCCAGGTCGGGGTCGATGCGGCTCGTCAGGCCCCGTAAGAAGCGTTCCAGCACCGCGCGGGGGTCCTCGTGCGCGGCCTCGAGGGCGGGCACGGCGGGTTGAGAGGCGTCCGGCGCGGGGGGCGGCGGGGCGCTCTCATCCGCGTCGCTGATGCCCAGCCCCGCGAGGTAGTCGTCGAGGTTCGTGCGGTTATCCATACTCAGCAGTCTACCCCGCCCCTCTCACGCTGTTCCCACGGCTCAGCGTTAAGGGACGGGGAAGTTCTGCTCAGGGATGAGATGACGGCGCGGGTTCTCCGCCCTCAGCTCCCGGCGCTGCTCTCCACGAGATACGCCCGCTCGATCACGTCCGGCGTGCCGCCCATGCCCGGCTGGATGCGCTTGAGGCGGTCGAGCACGTCCAGCCCCTCCACCACCCGCCCGAAGACGGTGTGCCGCCCGTCGAGGTGCGGCGTCGGCCCGAAGGTGATGAAGAACTGGGAGCCGTTCGTGCCCGGACCCCGGTTCGCCATGCTCAGGATGCCCTTGCCGCTGTGGCGGTGGTCGCTGCCGAACTCGTCCTCGAACTCGTAGCCGGGGCCGCCCGACCCCGTGCCCGTCGGGTCGCCGCCCTGCGCCATGAAGCCGTCGATGACCCGGTGGAACTTGATCCCGTCGTAGTAGTGGTGGCGGATCAGGTACGCGAAGGAGTTCACCGTCACGGGCGCGTCGTCCGCGAACAGCTCCACCACGAGGCGGCCCTTGCTCGTCTCCAGCACCGCGCGGTAGCTCTTGCCGGGGTCGATGCCGTCGCCGAGTTCGGGTGCGCGCGTGAAGCGTGTCTTGCGCTCGGCGGAGAGTTCGGGCGTTTGAGTAAAGCCGGCGGGCTGGTAGGCGTCAGAGGGGGTCATGGGGGGCATTGTAACGAGCGGTCAGCTCTCAGCCGTCAGCCGTCAGCCACGGAGGCTTAAGCTTCGGCTTCCTGCGCTGAGGGCTGACCGCTGATCGCTGACGGCTTACCCCACTACCCACTCCCCGCCCCGCATCAGCGCCTCCCGCATCCCGTCCTCCCGCACCCCGTCCACATCGGTGCCGGGCGTGCCGATCATCCAGTCCACATGGATGAGGGAGTCGTTGCCGCCCGCCGCGATCAGGGCCTCGGGGTTCTCGCCGTTCTGCACGTTCGTGGGGTAGCAGCGGCCCAGGGCGATGTGGGAGGCGGCGTTCTCGTCGAGGAGGGTGTTCAGGAAGAGGGTGCCCCGTTGCGCGACGGGGGCGGAGGCGGGCACGAGGGCAATTTCTCCCAGTCGGGCAGCCCCCTCGTCCGTCTCTATGAGTCGGCGCAGGGTATCTTCCCCCTTCTCGGCGCTGATCTCCACGGCGCGGCCCACCTCGAAACGCACGCGGATGCCCTCGACAAGCTGGCCGCGCACGCTCAGGGGCTTGGAAGCGACCGCCACCCCGTCCACCCGCTCACGGTGCGGGGCGGTGAACACCTCGTCGGTGGGAAGGTTCGGCACGCCCCGGACGCCGGTCTTCGCCGTCTCCGCGCCCCCCTGCCAGATGTGCCCGTCGGCGAGACCCACGGTGAGGTCGGTGCCCAGCTCGCTCCGCAGGTGGAGGGCCGCGAACCGCCGTTCGTTGAGGAGGGCGGTCAGGCGCTCCAGACGGTCCAGATGCCCCTCCCACGCGGCCCCCGGGTCGGGCAGGTCCGCGCGGCACACGGCGAAGATGTCGTCCCAGAGCCGGGCGACGGCCTCCGCTTCGGGCAGATCCGGGTAGACGGCCCGTGCCCAGGCGGGGGTGCTCATGGCGGCGACGGTCCAGTTGACCTCCATGCCGCCCGTGGCGCGGCTGACGTTCCGCATGGCGGCGGCCATCGCCTTCGAGCGCCGGGCCACCCGCCCCTGATCCACACCCGCGAGGAGGGTAGGGTCCTCCCCGGTCAGGCTGATGAAGGCGTACCCGTCAGCGACGAGGCGTTCACTCTGCTCGGCCACCCACTCGGGCAGGAAGTCCACCGCCTCGTCGCTGCCGTCCTCATACAGCGAGAGATCGAGAGAAGCGTCGCCATACACGACGCGCACATCCGCCGCCCCGGCCCGGTACGCGGCGCGGGCCACCAGCCGGGCGAGGGACGCGGCTTCCACGGGGGCATTGACGCGCACCTTCCCGCCCTGGGGGAGGTTTACCCCCGTGCGCACGAGAAGGTCGGCGTAGCGCGCGAGCTTGGCCTCGAAGTCTGGGTTGGAGGTCATGGGCGTCACTCTACGGCGTCTCCTCCGGGGCGTGGTCCAACTTCAGGGTGTGGTCGTCCGACCTCTGCGGCGTTCGGCCCCCGCCCTCCACCCGCCAGTACACGCCGTTCTCGCGCGTCAGCAGCCCCAGCCCCACGAGTTCGCGCCGCAGGGTGAAGAAGTCGGGGTGATACTCGGCCAGCGCGTCGCTCACCTCGCGCTCGGTGTAGGTGCGGCCCGGCTCGAAGAGGGCGGCGAGTTCGCGCAGGATCACGTCCCGTTTCTTGCGCTGGGCGGGAATGCGTGTCAGCCGTCCGTCCCGCACGAAGGCCCGCAGCACCCGCGCCCGGTAGGGGTCCTCGGCGGTGGGGGTGGCTCCCTCCCCGCGCACGAGGGCCGCCAGCGTCACGTCCAGCGCCGCCTGATTCGCCCCGTGGAGGCGGTGGTGCCCTTCCGAGCGCACGGTCGTCAGCCCCGCTTCTGACAGCGCCGCGAGGTGATGGCTCACCGTCGCGGGCGCGAGGTTCATCAGCCGCGCGAGCGTTTCGCCGGAGAGGGGTTCGCTCCACGTCAGCCGCAGCAGCGCCAGCCGCGCCGGATGCGATAGGGCGCGGAAGACGGCGGCGCGGGCGTTGAGATCAGTGCTCATCGGACGGTCCCCCTTCGCCACGGCCCCACCCTGTACGTGAGGAAGTGCGCGGCGGTGTGCATCCTTGATGCGGCCTGCAAATTATCCAGCCTCGTCTGTGTCTCCTTAGCTCGCCTCACTTCGATCCTCCTCGAATCAAAACTACACGGTTCGACAATTCTCGAAATGAGCGAAACGGCCTATCCTCCCCGGCGTCCGGGTACGCTTTCGCCATGCGCCGCCCCGTCTGGCCCTTCGTCCTCGTGTGGGCCTTGTTCACGTTCGGGCCGCTGCTCGGCGTCCTCCTCGCCTCGTGGGTGGCGGGGGCGAACGGCTGCCGTCTGGACGAGGCGGGGAGTTACCCCTGCGTGGTCGCCGGGATGGACGTGGGCGGGCTGCTCTCCACCCTCTTCGTCGCGGGGTGGCTGATGCTCGTCACCATTCCCCTGGGAGCCGTCGTGGGCCTCGTGGGTGTGATTCTCTGGCTCATCCGCATGGCCCGGAGACGTGATGCTCCCCCTCGTTCCTGACGCCTGACGCCTGACTTCCTCACCACCCCTCGATCTGCCGCGCCGCCTCGAACGCCGCCACCCCCGCCGCCACCGCGAGATTGAGGCTGCGGCCCCCGCCCGGCTGGGGCAGCTTCACGGCTGGGAGCGCGTCCCGCAACCATCCCGGCAGCCCGCGCGACTCCGGGCCGAGGAGAAGAAAGTCGCCGCGCCGGAAGCCCGCCCGCGTGTGGAGGGCGGTGGCGTGGGTGCTGAAGGCCCACACTCGTGCGCCCATCGGCAGCGACGCCTGAAACTCCGTCCAGTTCGCATGTTCGTGCAACGTCACGCCCTGCATGTAGTCCATCACCGCCCGCCGGAACTCCCGGTCGTGGAGGTGGAACCCGAAGGGCCGGATGAGGTGCAGGTCGGCCCCCAGCACGGCGCAGGTGCGCGCCACGTTGCCGACGTTGCCCGCCTTCTCCGGCTCGAACAGGACGACGCGCAGGAGGGGCGGGGCGGTCCCCTCTGTCACCCCTCCCCGCGCGCGAGGAGCACCGTCACCCGTACTTGAACATGGTCGGGAGCCAGCCCCTCCGAGGTCTTGAAGCTCACGCCGACCTCGGGCGCGGCGAGGCCCAGCAGGTCGGCCACACTCCGGGCGATCTCGGCCCGCAGCGGCCCCAGCTTGGGGCGGTCGAGCGTGACGACCAGGGCGACATTGGTGGGCACGTAGCCCCGCTCGCGCACGAGGTCCAGGCAGCGCGTGAGGATGAGGCGGGAGTCCAGTCCCGCGTTCTCGGCGGCGGTGTCCGGGTAGTGCGCCCCGATGTCCCCCAGGCTCAGGCCCGACAGCAGCGCGTCGGCGACGGCGTGGAGCACGGCGTCCCCGTCGCTGTGGGCCACGGCCCCGCGCTCGGCGTGCGGCACGGGCACCCCCCCCAGGATGAGCGGGCGTCCGGCGGCGAGGCGGTGCGCGTCCTCCCCGAACCCGATGCGGTAGGGCAGTGTCATGCGGGGAGTGTAGAGGCCGTGAAAGGATGACGAGAGAGTTCTCGTTCAAAGATGACGCGTGGTGCCTCTGGAGTGGGGGATGACGTTGCTGCTGGCGGGGGCCTCCCTGTGGATGTTCTGGCAGGCGTCCCGTCTGGCCCTCGGTGCCGCTGGACGGGAGCGTCTGGGCTGGGCCGGGCTGGCCCTCCTGCCGGTGAATGTCCTCATTCTGCTTGGGCTGCACGCCCTGACGCCGCCGGAACTCTGGCGAGACGCCCTGCTGGAGGCACACCCACAGTCAAGACGCGGGTCGGAAGCCTGGCCCTTGCGGCTGTTGCTGTACATCAACCTGTGGCTGCCCGTGTGGCTCGGTACGCCGCTCTTGAAGCTGCCGGAGCTTCGCCGCCCCGGCCTGGCCGTTGTGGGGCTCCTCTGGCCGCTATGGCTCGCCGCCATGTTTCTCGTCTGGCGACGCTGAAGGCTATTCCCCGGTTCCCTCCACCGTCGCCGCCCCGCGCGTGGCGTTCGTCAGAGCTTGAACGAAGGCGGGCGCGTCCTCCGGGAAGAGATGGACGGGCAGTATCACTCCCGAAGCCGTGTACGTCTCCTCCCCCCGCTCCACATCCAGCGTGCCGAGCAGATGGTAGAGGGCACCCAGCCCTTCAAAGGGCACGCCCACGACGAGGGTGACGCGGGGCCGCACCGTCTCGTGGGGGGCCGTCCGCAGGCACTCCGCCGCCGTGCCCCCGTAGGCGCGGGCCAGCCCACCCGTGCCCAGCTTCACCCCGCCGAAGTACCGCACGACGACGACCATGACGTGATCCACCGCCTGCCCCTCGGTCGCCCGCAGGATGGGTGCCCCCGCCGTGCCGCCCGGCTCGCCGTCGTCCGAGAAGCGGGTGAGGGGGCCGACCCGGTAGGCCCAGCAGTGGTGCGTGGCGTCGGGGTAACGGGCGCGGAGAGACGCCAACTGTGCCAGCGCCTCCTCCGGCGTGTCCGCCCGCTGTGCGAAGGCCAGAAACTCGCTGCCCTCGATTACGGCGTCGAGACGGTGCGCCGTCGCCAGTGTCGTGAAGAGCGGAGGCGTGGCGGGGAGGTCGGGCAGGGTCACAGCCATCCGCGCTCCTGCAGGTGCCGCCGCGCGTGCCAGAGGGTGAGGCTGCTCGGCCCGTCACCTATCTCGCCCGCCTCCAGCATCCGGTAGACCTCGGGGAGGGGGAGGACCACCCGCTCGATGACCTCGCTCTCCTCGTGGGCCGTGTCCCCCAGCGTCACGCCGAGGGCGAGCAGCGGGAAGAAGACGACCCCGCTGATGCTCGGCTGTGGGTAGAAGCCGGGCAGGGCGATCCACTCGGCAGCGCGGCCCCCCACCTCCTCGGCGAGTTCGCGCGAGGCGGCGTCCATCAGGTCCTCACCCCGCTCCACCCCGCCCGCCACGACCTCCCACACGGTCGCCCGCAGGGGGTAGCGGTACTGCCGGATCAGGACCGCCTCGCCCGCCGCCGTCACGGGCAGCACGAACACGGCGCGCGGCCCGCGTGGGCGGTACTGGTAGACCACCTCCACGCCCGAGGCCGTCCGCACCCGGTCCTCCAGCACCGTGCGAAAGCCGCTCACCAGCGCCCGCGATGCCAGCGTTTCCCACGGCTGCGCCTCGTCCGCCACCAGCCCCGCCCAGTTCTGGTGCCCGTCCCCCTGCTCCTCCGCCATACCCGCAGGCTACCCCAGTCCCCTACCCGCCCATCCGCTGCAACTCCACCACGTACCGGGCCACCTCCTGCGGCGAGGCCACCCGGCGGGCGATTTCCACCCGTTCCTCCAGCACCTCGGGGTCGTAGGGGTCCACCCGCAGGTACTGGTTGGCGAGGAGGAGCGCCCGGCGCAGGTCGCCCCGCCCCTGTGCCGCGCGCATCTGCCCGCGCAGGGCGAGCGTCACCGCCGTCTGCAACTCGTCGCGGAGCTGATCGGCCCACTCGCTGTCGGTGACAGGCGGCATGAACGGCCCCCGGTACAGTGCGAGGATGCGCGCGGCGTCGTCCTCGCCCACGGCGCGGCGCAGGTCCTCCACGTCCAGCGTGAGGCTCAGCCCCGATCCCAGCGAGTAGCGCGGCTGGTTGTGCGGCCCCGAATGCACCACGCTCTCGCGCCCCAGCCCCTCGCGCAACTCGCGGATCGCGCTGCGGATGTAGTTCGACCCCGCCGTCGGCTCCTTGTCGGGGTAGAGGTCGAGCTGAATCTCCTGCCGGGTGCGGCCCGGATACAGCTTCAGGTACACCAGCAGCAGGGCGCTTCCGTGCAACTCGAAGGGCACCGGCTGGCCGTCGCGCGTCACCCGCACGCGCCCGAGCGTCTGGACCTGTACGTGGCTCAGCCGCTCGTCGTCCAGCAGGGTGCCGCCCGCCACCGCCGAGAGCTTCTCCAGCACCGCCTCCATGAATGGCGCGACCTCCGGCTCCAGCAGGGCGCTGTGGGTCAGCTCGGACAGTTCCTCAATGTCGGGCTTGTACCGTCCCTGATCGCGGTCCTGGAGCAGCCGCTCCAGTGCCTCGCGCAGGCTGTCCACCGCCTCCTCGGCCCGGCCCGCCCGCCGCAGGGCGTCTGCCTGATGCAGCAGCGTCCGCGTCAGGAGGTGGGCGTCCTGCATCGCCCGCACGCTGGGAAGCGCCGCCTCGAAGTCCGAGAGCGCCAGCTCCACCTGCCCCCGCCGCCGCATCACCACGGCCCGCGTGACGAGCAGGGGAGGAGGGAGGTCCTGCCCCGGCCCCGCCCCCTTGTGCAGCGCGTCCATCGCTTTGGCGTGCTGCCCCTGCTCGCTGTAGAACTCCGCGAGGCGGGAGGCAGTCCAGATGCGAACCTCGTGATCTCCGCTGCGTTGAACGAGTTCCAGAAGATGCAAGAGGGTCGAGTGGAGTCTGTGCTGATCCCCACGCAGGCGGTAGAGATCAGCCTCTACGGTGAGAATCAGGGTGAGCCACTGGTCGGCAACGTACTCAGGCCGTGCGAGGATGGCACGGGCCTCTTTAATATATATCTCCGCGCCGTCGAGGTCCCGGAACTCCAGATAAAGGGTGGCCGCACTATGGAGAGCGGTGATTCTTGGATACGGAACAGGGTCAACCTGCAAGACCTTGAGCGCCTCCTTGTAAAGCTGGAGCGCCCGACGGTCATTCCCGATGACGGTGTACATCTGTCCGAGCGTCTGGGTGATGCGTCCCGTCAATTCCTCGTCACCGAGAGCGATGTATCCATGCCAAGCCTTCTCACACCGCATGAGACCAAATTCCACCTGTCCCATCTGAAACTCGGTCGTGCCCCACCAGCGTTGGTTACGAAGAGATAATTCGTCCGAGAGGAGCGGCTCGATCTGTTGAAATTGCTCGATGGCCTCATCGAACCGACCCATAAGCCGCAACAAATTCCCTAGCTCAACCATTGCCTCTGAATCACCTAAAATACTGGCTCTGGTTAAGGGCGTCTCAGCTAGCTCGAACTCGCGTAGTCTAAGATGAGACAATCCAAGCATACGCCAGAGTTCGGATGTGAACTTTTCGGCATAGATGGCACTTGTGATGACGGATCGGTAATTGCCCGCCTCAAACGCTGATTTGATTGCGTCCAGCGAGTTCATCCGTCTCCTCATGCCTGCCCTTTTATGCTAGGCGCATGATCATTGAAGCTAACACCACAGCTCTTACGCAACTGTCACGGCCTGCCTACAACTTGCGTGGGGCACGTGATTATGGAGTCATGCGAGCCGGAGCGCGGGATTACGGGGTGATGCGAGCTGGCGCACGTGACTATGGTGTCATGAAAGCGGGCGCACGTGACTACGGGGTGATGCGAGCCGGAGCGCGGGATTACGGCGTCATGACCCTCCTCCTCACGCTCGCCGAGGCGGCCTGACATGCTCGTTCGCAAAGTGACCCCGGCCCCCCAGCCGCAGCCCGTGAAGGCCGAGCGGCCCACGGCGCAGAAACCGCGCGACCTCACCCTTCCCGTCCTGCGTGGCCCCAGCGTGGATTTCGGCGTCATCTGAATATGGATACTAGAGCAAAGGGGGGCCGTCTGTCAGGCGGCTTCGCCTCTTTTTTGTGCCCCGGAGTGAAGAATCCGCCGCCCGGTCTGTATCACGTTCGAACTCTGCGGCGGACAACAAAAAACCCGCGCGAGGCGGGCTTTCTTCTGGTGGGTCGTGTAGGAATCGAACCTACAACCCGCTGATTAAGAGTTGCCCAGAAGTTATTCGGGAAGCTTCGGCATCATTCGTAGACCTGGGGATTAAAGCGTTTTTACGGGGTTGTCTTCCGCTTGCGACCGGGGCTGTCCGCTTGTGCCCGAGTATGGTTGTGACCGCGTAGTGACACCTTGTCTTCCAGGTTGCGGTTTCGAGACGCACGGGTACGGCACCTGCCACCACAGGTCTTGGCATTTGCCTTGTACGAAAGCATGATCTTTCCACAGGCTGCACACCGCTTGATGTTTTTCTGCGGAGTAATGGACTGGGCAAATTGAACCCAGATTGCTGTGACAAGATCATCTGGCGAGAAGACAATCTCCGGCTGGCCGGTGCGATCCGACAGTCTCGAAGTTATGGCAGCCCCGCGAATTCTATCATTTATAACACTGTTGACTACTGTCACAAGATCCTCAGAGCTTAGAGAGTCCCTAGCAGAATCCAACAGATCATAGTAATCATCGATGGGACATTCGGGTATATGGGATGCCTGGCGTATATAGGGTGTTAAAGGGGAGACAGGAAGAATTTCCTTCGGCGGTAGAAACAATCTGGCATTTTTAAGCCTGATAGGTACAGCCTCTCCCGGCATGGAGAGGGCCGCATACAACTGCCGCACTGTCCACAAAAGATTGAGCTCCGTCTTCCAAGTCTCGAATGTTTCTTCAAAAATCAGAGCACGCCCCCGGGTTAAATGCAGAATCTCACCGGGCCATTCTTCGTTGAACTCAGCGTCCACCAGTTCGTCCGTTCTTACCCTCCGCAAAAGTCCGTAGCGTTGAGCAAGCTTGTGCACTGTGGCCCGCGAGGGCGCTTCAAGTGCAAACGCTTGCCACGCCCGGTGTGGCAAGTTGGCTTCCTTGACCGTCCAAGTCCCCGGCTTCGTGGGCCGCAGGGTCGGCTGGCCCTGCGCTGTAGGACAAAACCAGGAGCCCCCATCCTGGGGGTCACTTAGCGTCACAGCTCCGGTACTCCAATCGAGGCAGGAATACACCGGCCAGGTGAAAATTAGGGTCGCTTCGCGGGTTGGGTGAGCCAGCATGTGTAACAGAAGCGTAACACTTCCGTGGAAACACGGTTCTCTCCGGTTGGGTACGCTCCGAACAGATCGAAAACGTCAGGGGCCGTTTTTGTACGTCTGTGTCAGTGCCTGTCGTTATTGGCCGTCGTAGCCCTGTTTTTGGAGGAGAGATGCACGCAAGTTCCACTGACTGCCCCCAGCCGCAGTCCTCGCCGAGAGTGTTGAGCGTGCAGGATGCGATTGCGTATCAACGAGAGGCATATGGCGTTGTGGCGTACGGGAGAGACGCGCTCTATGCCCTGGCCAAGAGTGGGGAGATCCCGGTCATACGTAACGGTCCTCGGCGCCTCTGGTTTCCCGCCGCCGCAATCGATGCACTGCTCATCGGGCGACATTCCGGGACGACAGGCAGATAGGCGGACATAGAGCACCAGCTCCGCTGGCGCAAACCAACCCTGGGAGCACAAATGCAGTTAGTGAGCACCAATTAGTATGCCCCGCCTGGGCGAGAGGCGGGGCTTCCAGCGGCAGCGGCTGCTGCCATCCCAGTTTATCTCAATCCTCTTTGCGAGGCTAATTTTTTCGGGTGTCAAACCATCTGGCTCTGCCGGAAGCTGCTCCGCGTGGGACCCTGCAGAGCCAGGAGATGGCTCACGGCTGGGACGATCATGACACGGCCTGTGCATAAGTACGCCCACGACCTGGCAGAGCAGATTAACCCCCATGAGGCTGCCCGCTTGATCAGCCTGTTTCGGCTGCCGGACGAGTCCACGTTCCTCCAGACCTTCAAGGACGGGCCGGATGAGCTGTACTGGCTCGACTCCTGGAAGGACAGGAGCGGCAAGCCCCGCAAGACGCAGATGTACGCGCTGGCGAAAGCGGGCGGCAAGGGCCGCACGTCCGGCCCCACAGCCACGGGGAGCAGCTTCACCCTGGAAGAGATCGGGGCGGGCCAGTACACACGGCAGGGCCTCGCCCGCGTGGGCGTGTTCTGGACGGTGAACGTCCTGAAGCCGGAAGCCACGCGCCGCCAGGCGCATGAGGTGGCGCGGGTGGCCGCCGTGTTTGTGGACCTTGACGGCGCGCCACTGCCGAGTGGCGGCTTCCACCTGCCCCCGACTGCCGTGGTCGAGAGCAGCCCCGGTCGGTATCACGCCTACTGGGCGGTGGCTGACCTGCCCCTCGACGAGTTCGGCACGGCCCAGAAGCACCTCGCGGGCCTGTACGGGGGGGACACATCCGTCCACGATCTGCCGCGCGTGATGCGCCTGCCGGGGTACTGGCACGGCAAGAAAGAGCCGGGCTTCCTGACGCGGATTCTGGAGACGCGCCCGGACGCCCAGTACAGCCGCGCCGACCTGCTGGGCAACTTCCCCGGACTCAGCGACGCCCTGGCCGCGGCCCAGGCTGAGCGTGAGCACCAGCAGCAGGATGCCGCCGAGCGCCGGGCGGAGGCCGACCGGCTGTGCGGGGAAATCAGAAGCGGCACAGCGGGGACAAGGGCAGAGGTGCAGCGCAAGTACGGAGAAATCACTCTGCTGAACGTCTGCGCCGATGTGCTGGGCACCGGGGAGGGCAGCAGGAATAAGGCGCTGAACTGGGCCGCCTTCCGCGCCGGTCAGATGGTGGGCGGGGGCTTTCTGGACGAGGACCGCGCCCGCGCTGAGCTGTCCGCTGTGGGGCAGCGCGTGGGTCTGGAAGGGCACGAGGTCGAGCGGACGGTCAGCAGCGGCCTGGAAGCAGGGAAGGGAAAGCCGGTGGACCCGTCGAGAGTGGCGCAGTTCGTGGGCGTGAAGAAGGGCGGGAAGAAGCCCAGCGGCAACCTCCGGCAAGCGGCGGCCAGGGTCGAGCAGTCCGCCAGTGATCTACCCTCCGCTGAAGAGCTTCCCGACCCGGAAGGCGAGGGGGGCACCTACAGCAGCGCCCAGGTGCGCGAGCTGCTGGGCATCACTTGGCCGGTGGTGGCCGCCGATACGGACAACGCGCACGCCCACCGGCTGCGCGAGCTGGCTGGGGATGACCTGGAGTACGTTGCTGAGTTCGGCGGGTACGTGGCCTGGAACGGGAAGCAGTGGCTTAGCGGCGGCAAGGATGGGGCGGGCCAGGTGGAGGCGCGGCGGCGGGTGCAGGGGCTGGGCGTGGCGATGGGGCGGGAGGTCGAGCGGCTGCTGAGCCTCTACAGCCGTCTGGACGTGGCCGCCAAGCGGCTGGCCCAGGAGCACGGCCCGGACTCGCGCGAGGTCAAGGTGATGAGGCGCCGGGCAGAGGCGATGGAAAAGGCGTACTACGCGCACGCCCGCGCGGCCAAAGCCACGGAATCTGACTCGCGCCAGCGGGCAATCCTGAGCGCGGCGCAGACCCTTTCCATCCAGAGCATCCGCAACTTTGAGCCACGCCCCTGGCTGGTGGGGTTCGAGAACGGCGTATGGGCCCAGGGCGAGTTCCGCGAGGCGCGGCGCGAGGATCACATGCTTACGCTCGCGGCTGTGGCATACCAGCCGGGCGCGGATCGGGGCGAGTGGCTGGAGGTGCTCGACCGGATCACGGGTGGGGACGCTGACCTCGCGCTCACCCTTCAGGACGTGGCCGGGTACGCCCTAAGCGGGGCCGCCTCGCTGCGGCTGCTGCCCTGGCTCTACGGCGAGGGGGGAACGGGAAAGAGCACCTTCGCCGAGCTGCTGGCGACGGTCCTGGGTGACATGGCCGCCACGATCAGCCCTAAGCACCTCGCCACAGATGCCGACCGCGAGCGCCTGGGCGCCGTGATCTGGGGGAAGCGCGTGGCGCTGTGCGCTGAGGCTGGAAACGCCCGCCTCGATGCCGAGAGCCTGAAGACCCTCAGCGGGGGCGACCGCCTGGCCGTGCGGCGGCTGTATGCCGAAAGCTTCACCGGTCGGGCCTCGCACGTGCTGCTGATGGTGGCGAACGATGCGCCCAGGGTCGAGGCTTACGACGATGCCCTGAAAGACCGCGTGCTGGCGCTGCCCTTCTCCCACCCGCTGCGGGGAGGCGGGCCGCTGCTGGGCGGGCGGCGCCTGGAGGAACTCAGGCAGGACCCCAGCAGCGCCCTGGTGCTGGGCTTCGCGTCGTGGGCTGTCGAGGGCCTGGGGCGCGTACACCGGGCGGGCGACGTTCACCGGGCCGTCGTGTGCCGGGCTGCGACGCGGGCCTTCTGGGGCGACGTAGATCCGTTGCGCGACTTCTGGGCGACCCTCGACCCCGCCGAGCTGGTGCAGGGCGTGGGCGTGACCGCGTTCCGGAGGGAGTACGAAAGCTGGTGCGAGAGCGTGGGTACCCGCCCGCTGGGGGCACAGAAGTTCAACCGCGCCTGCCGCTCAGTGGGGCTGGACTCTCACAGCAACGGCAAGGTGAAGGGATGGAAGCTGACCAAGCCCTCCGCCTTCCCCTCGGTGGCTGACCAGCCCGGCGCATCAGGCGTGAACAGGAACTGACCATTTTGACCATTTCGGTGCCGTTTTCCCAAAAGTCTCTTTCCTTCTTCTCCTATAGAGGATCGTAAGTAGACTTTTCAGAAAACAGGGTCAAAGTGGTCAAAACGGTCAGCGGTGGAAGTGCCTCGGTTGCCGCGGGTTGGAGGGATAAGCTGCACCCTCACCTTCCCCCACGGACCCACTTTGCGAGAGTGCAACCGCAGGCAACCAGTCCGGCGACAACGGGAGTTGCCCTCCCCGCCAGCGCTTTTGGTGGTATTCAACGTGGACGTGATGCCGCTGGTCGGGCAGGACTTCCAGGTTTTCAGGAGCGTTGTTCAGGCCGTTGCCGTCCCGGTGGTGCACGACCTCCTCGGGGCGCAGGGGGCGGCCTAGGATCTCAGCCGCAAGCTGACGGTGCAGCAGGACCATCTTCCGCAGTGCCGGGTCCCACACGCGGCAGTACCGCTTGGTGTGCTGCCGAGATGCGCGGCGCGCCATGGCCTGCCGCCGCCAGGGTCACGAGGTGGTGCCGAGCGTGTGTTGCCGGAAAGCCGCCAGTGAATCCCCATCCGGCGTCTCGTCACCATCCAGGGCCGCTTCCTCCAGCACTTCCTCCACGTCCAGCTTCTGTCCGTGTACCTGAAGGGGCGGCCGCTGCTCTGCCTGCAATCCACGTTGCCGCTGGCGGGTCGTCACGATGTCGTGGATCTCCCCGACCATCTGCCCGATCTGCTGCAACCGGGTGTCGACCTGCTCGATGCGGCGGGACAGCTGGTGGGCCTCTCCCGTCGAGAGTGGCCCCACCCACCGGCCCAGGGCACGCTGCACCGCCTCACGCGTCGTGGTGGCCGTCTGGGTCTGCAGCAGCCGGTGCACCTCCCGCATGTGCTCCGCCGTCTGCGCGTCCAGCAGCCGGGTCTTTTCCTGCCCCGTCTCTGCCCGGTACGCCGTCAGCCTCTTGGTGATGACACTCGGATCGACGCCCAATTCCTCTGCCAGTTCGGATGCCAACATGGGCGCACGTTACAGGTCTTGCCATTCACTTGTTACCTGGCTTGCCACCTTATAAGGAAAGACAAAAATCGCTGTTCTGGACAGGGAAACTGTGCAAAAATACTAAACACTAACCTATAGATCAACCTGGCCGGGTGGCGGACTTCCATGTCCTGCACGCCATTCGATGCGCAGTTCAGCACACGGCCATTTGCCGCCGTGCCAGAGTCGGTCATGTCCGTCCGCCACCCGGCCAAGAGAAAGAAAGAGTTGCGGGAGATGCTCGCCATTGACCGGACGTTGACGACCGTTCAACTGGAGCGGCTTGATCTCCTGACGACCGCCCAACAAATGGGACTGGTGACCGTTGACCGTACCTGCCGGACACGGGTGACACAGCCTGGGTCGCAGACCGAGCTGCGGTTTGTTGTGGCCGACCCGTCTTATCAGTCCCTGCCCTCCTCGACACTGATGCATTGGGCAGGTGTGGCAGAAACGCGAGGACACATAGGGGAGGCCTATGGACCGCTGCTTCAACTCAATACCCTGACTGGCCGCGAGCGCCGTCACCTCCCCGATGCGGAGATTCACGTGCCCGACGGCAGGGTAGTAGCGGTGGAGTTTGACGCTGGCTACCCCAGGGAGGTGATTGCGGCCAAGCTACGTGCCGCGAGCAACGCGGGGTATAGCGGGTTGATCTGGGGGACCAGCGTCCGCGCAAGAGCAGCGACAGTCCCGTTGTTTGCCCGCGAGATGCGTAACGAATTGCCTGGCTTACAGAGTATCCATGGCATCTACATCGACTTCTGGTCACCTGGTAAGCCCTATGCTGCCCGGCGCTACAGCCAGCGCAAGGACAAGTACACGGTCACCCTGCACAGACCAAGGGCAAGTGGATCAGGCGCACGAGTGGGTAGCCGATAGCCCACTGTTCCCCGGATTCCTTACGCCTGACCTCCAGCGCCCGCAGGTACATCTGCAGGGGCCGCGGGTCGGGCACCGCCAGGAGGAGCGGGTGGTGCCAGATGGACGTATCCAGGTAATGCCGCTTGTAGAGCTTGCGCAGGGCGGGCAGCGTGATGCCGCCGCCCCGGATACTGGCGTACAGCCGGGGATGCCCGCGCTGCTCCGATTGAGCTTGGCTGTCATGGCGGTGGATGTAAGGCGCGACCTGGTAACGGGTATCGACGTAGATCTGGTTGGCTACCCTGCGCGGCACCTGCAGGGTGATAGAGGTGATGGCACTGGTGTAGGGAGGACGCCCCTGGGCCAGCAGCGCCGCCCGTTGCTGGCCCCCGGCCCCCTGATACTCGTACTTGTCAACGGTGTAGCCCTCGGCGAGGAGTTGCTGCAAGGCGTCGTTCTGATAGGCACGGTCCACCGCGGTGCTGGGGGATGTGAGCTTCGGGAGGTCCGGCTGCGTGAGCAGCTTGTGCCCCCTGTCCGTCAGGTGCAGCACCTTGCCGTAGAGCGTGCCCGACTCGGTCAGCAGACCGCCGGTCAGCAGGCCGTACCAGTTGGGGCGGGGGCCGTACGCCTCCACGACGCGCCTGGAGGTCAGGGCTCCAGCTTTCGCGACAGCGTGCAGCACGTCTTTTTCCTTCGGCCTGAGTGGTGTGCTCATGGCTCCACCGTAGGTGCGCGAGGGTGTGTCTTTCCAGACGGATCGGGGGAGGGGAGCGGCGTCACCCCTCTTCGGGGACCAGGAGACTGGACTGAGGGCGGTGCACCTGACCCGCAGGCCCCCGCGTCCTACACTGCCTGCGACAGGAGGTCACGGCACATGACCCGCATCACCGCCACCGTCGACGAGCAGGGCCGGCTCATACTGCCCCAGGACCTGGCTTGCCAGCTCCGCCCAGGTCAGACCGTCGTGATCGCCCTGGACCTGCCCGACCGGGAAGCCCGGCAACCCTTTGCCGCCTTTATCGGCGTGTTGCCGCCCCTGGATGTGGACAGCGCCACGTACTACCGGCGTGAACGGGGGCACGAGGAATGACGGGCCGTGTCAGCACCAGCGTCCTGAGCGCCCTGCTCCCCGGGGAGCGGGAGGCTTCCCTGTGGGCGGAGAGGCTGCAGCGTCGGCCCACATCTGGCCACGCCAGAAGAGGTCAGGAGCCATCATGAAGATCACCGAACACGACGCGCTCCTGATTCTGCGGCCCGAGTTGCGCGACCCGGAGTTGGAGCGCCGCCGCCTGGATACCCTGGCGCGCAGTGAATGGCTCTATGGCCTCACCACTCCAGAGCACCTGCAAGCCGGGATTCCGCTGCCTGACCGTCCTGGAAAGGTCCAGCAGCGGTAAGCCCGCGCCTGGCCCGTCTGCCGCCCCGCGCTGCCCGCCGGGGCGACAACCCCTCAGCGCTTTCCTGGGCAAAGAGGGTGGAATGCTGGCGGTCGTGATGCTGCCAGCCGGGGTGCCAGCCAACTGCAACCGGGCGCTCGCCGTGCGCCTGGCCGTCCGGGAGCGGGGCGGCGGACGTGAGCTGACCGGGCTGGTACGGGTCTTGAGCCTCGAGGTGAGTGGGGATACCGGGGTCCACACGCTTTCAGTGAAGGCAACGCCTGAAGGCCGGCCTTGCACACGCCCCTCAGCTTTCAGATGGCTCAGCAGTCCTGGCCGGTATTAGCTGCTGACCCCCCTCAAGACACGAGGGTCGCCCTTCCGGTTCTTCCATGGGGAGCCTGCTGCGGCTGGCCTTCGTTTTCAGGGGAGTGGCGTCACCCCTCGTCGGGGGAGCGGCAGGCATGCCCAACACGCTGATCAGCGCCTCCACTCCTCTGCACCCCACCTCCACTCAGGCCCAGGCCCTCGGGGCCATGTGGTCGGCCACGCAGGGGCTCCACCTCACCGTGCGCGGCTGGCTGCGGGCGGTCGGCCGGGGACTGCACCTGCACGTCCGTGAGGCCTTCTGGCAGGTCAGCGACGGCCACCTCCTGCCCCGGGTCGACGACCACCGCCTGATCGATATCCGCCTCGACGCGCTGCACCAGCTGTCCCAGGTCACGCACGCCGACCTGCCGCCCCCCTGGCAACGGGCCATTCCGGGGGAGGTGCTCCAGCGACTGCTTGACATCGAGGTGCGGCGGCTTCAGCCTTTCGGCCACGGGGTCCGGGCGGGCCGGGCGCTTCCGCTGCTGCCCCTCTCGCGGCTGGCCCTCGACGCGGCGGCGCGGCCGGTCGATGCCCACCACGTCCTGATCGCCGGTCTGAGTGAGCCGGTCGTGGCCGACGTGTGGAGCCTCCCCGACGACATCGCCGAGGCCCTGCTGGTCGAGGCCGACGAGCAGGTCGCGAGGGCCGCGGCCCTGGCTGACGTCCTGAAGTCCCGCGTGCTGTGCGGGGATACGGGGGCCGCCTCCGAGCTGTACCGCCTGCACCAGACCGCCTGGCCGTGGCTGGGCCGACAGCCGAAGCTCACCCGCGACCCGGACCGCCCCCACCGCTATCAGCATGTCTCCCTGGTCCAGCAGGCGGGCGGCCTGGCCCTTGACTGGACGGTCCGGGTCCCGGCGGGGTACCTGCCACCCGCCCGGCGGGGCGACGGGTTCGGCGTCGACCTGGGGTACCGCCGGGTGGTCACGGCGGCAAGCGCTGCCGGGGTGACTTCGGTGGAACGGCGGGCCGAGATCCGTGCCGGCCTGCCCGCACCGGCCGACGACGCCCGCGCCCTGTACGTGGACAGCACGCTGCGCCGCTGCGTGCTCGACGCCCACCGGGAGGAGCTGGAGGCCCTCCTGCGGCAGGCCCTCACACACACGGACGTCAACATCGAGGCGATCAACTGGGCGGGCATCCGTGACCGGGGCGGCGCGCCCTGGGCCGCGGAGGCGATGGCGCTGCTCGGCGCCCCCACCTTCACGCGCTGGCTCCGGATGCTGGCCCCGGCCAGCGGCACGCGGGTCCACCTGATCGACCCGGCGGGCACCAGCCGCACCTGCTGGCGCTGCGGCGGGGCGGGCGAGCGGCCCTGGCCGTACACGCACTTCCACTGCCCCGCCTGCGGCACCTGGACCGACGCGGACCACAACAGCGCCGCCCTGATTCGTCAGCGCGTCCCTGGAGACCGGGTGGTCAACTGACGCCCGGCCCGGCGTCCTCGTCCGGGGGCAGCAGGTCGCGCAGCTCGACGCCCAGCCCGCGGGCCAGCGCGTCCTGGTTGTCGATGGTGATGTTGCGCAGGCCGCGCTCCACCTGGCTGATATAGCTCCAGGTCAGGCCACTGCGTTCCGCGAGGTCCTCCAGCGTCAGCCCTTGCCGGTGGCGCTCGGCCCGCAAGGCCACCGCGAACCGTCGCCTGGACGGGCTGGCCTCCTTGGCAACCGGCTGCTTGCGGGGTCGGGGCACCCGCCCAGCGTCGCGTTATGTCATGGCCTAATCCATGCACTCTATATCTTATAACTCCATATACTATCGGTGATATGGAAAGACTTCCCATGACGCTGGCCCTCGCCCTGCTTTCTCTGTCCCTGAGCAGCTGCATGGAGAAAGACCAGAGCGGCGGCACGGCAGCCACAGCCCGTGAGGCGGCCCCGTCCCCGCAGGCCAGCGCGCTGCTGGCCGCCGCGCTTGCCAATCCGGAAACCGCCAGCCGCCGCGCCTGCGTGATTCTGGAAGGCCTGGACGGCGAGAAGTACTTCAACAAGTTCACTGCCAGCGCAAAAGACAGCGTCGCGCGGACCCAGGCGGGGTACTACCAGGTGAGCCAGAACCCTTTCCGCTTCGCCTTTACCCAGAAGTACAAGGACCTGATCGCGCGCAGCACCAACCCGCAGGCCGACACCACCCGGCTGTGCCTGGGCGAGGCGCGCGTGCAGGAGGTCCGGGTCGCGCAGCAGTCCGGTCCCGACAAGGTGATCGCCCGGGGCGTGACCCGGATCGAGTACGCCGACTGGGCCACCGAGGAGGTCCGGCGCCTGTTCATCACCAACCCCAACGACCCGATGTTCCAGACCATCCCGATGGTCTGCACCCGCAGCGGGGAGTGGCGCTGCGACAAGCGCTGAGTCGCAGGAGGGCGGGCTGACCTGGGTGACCACGACCGTCACCCAGCTTCTGGGCGCAGATGAGCGAACCTAGCGGTCGTGCCAGGGATTCTCCCTCGAGCCGTCCCCCTCGTAACTCGGCGTGGAGTCGAAACGGCCATCATAGGTGCGGACCATCTCCTGGTGGTTCGCGCCGGGGCCACGTTCCTGCCCGGCCTTGCGGGCGCGGCCCGTGAGGTGCGGCGGCGGCCTGTGAAACCCGGCCGGGCTGATCTCCAGGCCACTGATCGGGCAGGGTCCGGGCTGGGCCGCGGGAACCTCGCCCAGCAGTGGCGTGAACGCCTCCGCCGCGAAGATGGTCAGGTGGTGCAGGGCGCGGGACACGGCCGTATACAGCAGGGGGCCGTCATAGGGTGTGCCAGGTGAGTAGGTGGCCGCGTCCGCCCTGATCAGGATGGCCGCGTCGAACTCTAGGCCCTTGGCCACGCCGATCGGCACCACGGCGATGCCCCCCGAGTAGTTCTCGAAGTTACGGGTGCGGCTGTCGATGGGAAAGGCTTTGCGGTCCTTGACCCGCTCGTAGAGGCCCTGGCTCTCCTCGGGCGAACGGGTGATGATGCCGATGTTCCTGGCCCCTTCCCGCTGCAGGCGGCGCACCTCGTGGGCGAGCAGGGGCACCAGGTCCGCCTCACGCCCGTAGCGCACGAAGTGGACCGGGGGACCCGGACGGGGCACCGCCTGCGCCCGAGGCTGGGCGGAACCGGTAGCCTCCAGCACGCGGTTGGCCTGTTCGGTGATCTCCTGCGAGGAGCGGAAGGTGAGGTGAAGTTGCTCGACCTGCTCCTGGCCGGTGCCCAGGGCGTCGATGACGACCTGCCAGTCCCGAATGCCGCGGTAGCCGTGGATGCTCTGGCGCAGGTCTCCGAAGACGGCCGCGTGCCCCGGACGAACGAAGGAGGACAGGAGGTCATATTGCAGCGGCGACAGGTCCTGTCCCTCGTCGGCGGCAGCACCCGAACACTTACGGCGCCACCCAGAGTGCACGCTTCAGTTTCCCGCTCACTTGAAAAACTCTGCATTCACTAACGCGATCACGAGTGGAGCGTCTTGCCGGACGGCACTACAGATTAGGGCGTCGCGTGCGCGGGTTATGCCTACGTAAACAAGCCGCGCCTCCTCCTGCAGCTCACGGTACCGGTCTGTTTCCTTCAATAAGGTATACATACCGGGCTCCTCTTCATCATCGGGGACGAAGACGACGCCCACTTCGGCGTCCAGGCGCAGTGCCGGGGGAAAGCCCCGCCCTAAGCGGCCGAGACCAGCCAGGGCAACGACTGGCCACTCCAGGCCCTTCGCGCCATGGATGGTGCTGAGCGTGACGGCGTCACCGCTGCTCGGCGGGGGTCGCGGCACCGGCCGCCGCGCGGTGATGAGGCGCGTAAGCCGCACAGACACCTCAGTGCAACTCCGCAGTGGTTCCTCCAGGGTGCCGATCAACTCGTGGCATGCCTGGAGGTCCACAAGGTGCCGTTTCGCGTCCGGGAGTCGCACCAGTGCGTCCCGATACCCGCTCAACTGCTCCGTACGCTGCAGTACCTGCCTGGGCGTCAGCGCGCCGAGTTCATTCAGAAGCATGGTAAGGACGGCTGCCGCCCGACGAACAACAGGGTTCTCACTGCGTTGGATGGTCAGCCACCATGCTTCGCCCGTGCTCCAAGCGCGCCGCAGCACCTCGACTTCTCCGTCACTCACGCCGAAGTGCGGACTACGCAGCAGCGAAAGCAGCGCTGCGCTGTCTTCCTGATCCGACAGGAACCGAAGGAGGGCCCAGGTGTCCAGTGCTTCTGGAGTTCTCAACAGGTCGCCGCCCCCAGCCGTGAACCAAGGCACACCCCGTGCCGTGAGGGCGCGCCGGAGGTCATCCAAGTCCGACCATCGTCGTGCAAGAACTGCGACATCCCGCGCCTGTAGCGGCCTGAGACGCAGGTCGCGCGGGTCTTGGATCTCTGGGGCGTCGAGAAGCAGCTGTGCGAGGTGATCGGCGAGCGCATCTGCTTCCCCTTCTGGCGTGGAGATCAAGCCGCTTACTGGGCTCAGTGGCGTCCCGCCGCTGCCCCTGGAGGCCGTGAGCAGGCGGGCCTCGCCCAGGATCGCGCGGGCGCCGTCGTTGAGACGCTCCTGCAACTGGTTGTGGCTGCGGTAGCCCTCAGTGAGCGTCACGCTGCTCCCGCCCGCCTCCAGAACGCGCCGCTCGAGTTGCTGGAGTGCGTCCCGCCCAGCGCCCCTGAAGCCATAGATGGCTTGCTGGTCGTCCCCCACCACCGTCAGGTCACAGGACGCCCCGATAAGGTTCAGCAGTTCCGTCTGCACTGGACTGGTGTCCTGTGCCTCATCGACCATCACATGCCGCCACCGCCGACGATAGTGCCGGGCAACCTCAGGGTTTCGCAGCGCACTCAGCGCGTGCGTTTCAAGGTCGGCGTACTCCAGCGTGCGCGACTGACGTTTCCGGCGGTCCAGTTCATCCGTCGTCACGCGGAACGCGTCGGCGAGGAGCGGCAACTGTGCGCCGAGTGCTGCGTCTCCCTCACCGTACCGCAGGGTGAGCAGGGGCGAGCTGATCAGCTCTCTCAGCGTCCCGAGCGCTTCCTTCATGCCCGGCAGGTCCCGCCAAGGGACTTTCCTGCCGCCTTTCAAGGCGATGCCCTCAATCAGCGCCGCACCGCGTTGCATCTCGCCCGATGCGATCAGCGCTAGCCCCTGCACGGCTTCGCGGCGAGACTTCTCAATGGCGTCCCCATCATTCCCGCAGTCGCCGTGCACCTGCGCCGACGCGGCCAACCACCGGGGGTGCCGCTGAAGCGCATCCCAGGCCTCCTGGCGCGCCCGCTTTAGCAGGGCAGCCCAGTCGTCTGTCCTGCGTGCCAGGGAAGCGCGTGCCACGTGTGGCTCCTGATGCAGCGCCTGTAGCATTCGCCGCAGCCGACCGTGCTCCAGGACACCGAAGGTGGGCAGATCCACCTCCAGCATCGCGTCGTCTCTCAATTCTTCCCAGCGGAGGTGCGCGTCCGGCCCGTCTTGCACGACCGATCCGCTGGGAACACTTGCGGCAGCGGGGTGATCCCGGCAGATGCGTGCAGCCAGCGCATGGATGGTGCTGATCTGTGCCACCTCCACTTCCGCGAGAAGGTCCGGATGGTCGGCGTATGTCTGCGTCACGCGCTGCCGGATGCGGGCGCGCAATTCTGTCGCTGCCCGCTCCGTGTAGGTGACGACCACGATCTCCATCGGCCGAAGACCGCGCCGGAGCAATTCTACGTAACGCTCCACCAGCACGTGCGTCTTCCCGCTCCCCGCGCCAGCCATGACGGCCACGCTTCGGCCTGCGGTGATGGCCCGCTGCTGAGCGTTCATGCATCCTCACCGGATCTTGCTGACTGCCGGCACAGTGGGGGGAGGGGGCAGGCGGCGCAGTAGCTGCCTGGTCTCGCCGGGAAGAAGCCTGCACCCGCCGCCTCCCTCAGTTCACCCACCAGCTCGTCCAGTACACCTGGCTGATGCTGCACTCGGCCGAGTACCCGGCGCTCGGTGTTACCGAGGGACAGGTATTGCCCGGCTGCGACGCGCATGTCGGGATGTAGGGTCGCGATGACGTCAAGGTATAGATTCATCTGCACGTCCCGCGCGCTGCGCGATCCGCCCTGTGGGCTGGAGCCTGACTTGTAGTCTGTGATGAACAGTTCGCCGTCCAGACAGTCGATGCGGTCAATCTTGCCCGTCACACGCAAGCCGTTCCACTGAACGTCAAAGGCTCGCTCCACGCCGACGACGGTCGCGCCGTCCCGAATGAAGTCCGGGGAACTCAGTGCTCGCTGGAGGCGGCGACGCAACTCCGGGCGCTGCTGCGGCCATGCGGAGCGCCGGGTGAGGCCCTGTTCGGCCTCCGCCTGCTCAAAGGCAATGGGAAAACTGCTGAGCATTGCGTCACGCGGCTGCGGTTGATTCTTCGCGGCGCGGCCGACGAGTTCCAACACGCGGTGGTTGAAGCGCCCCCGTTCCTGGGGCAGCAGGTGCGCGCTGTTCTCCTCCCGTTCATTCAGCCCGAGGGCGTGCTGCGCATACCAGCGGTAGGGGCACTGGCTGAAGCGCGTAAGTTGCGTCGCCGAGAAGGTGTACGTCTCTAGCAGCAACGACTGCCCGATTTTGCCAGTTTCCGTCGTAGGCGAGTCTGGGGGGCTGACGGACGCCGCACCGTCTGGTTCTTCCTGGCCCGCTTGGTTCAGCTCTGGTAAGGCGTGGCCCAAGCGGACGAGGTAGACGCCAGGCTGCTGCTGCCGCTTCCCCAGTCGTTGAGGCCAGCTGAGTCGTAGCGATTGCCGTGCCGTGCCGAGGGCGTTCCAGAAGGCCAGATCACGTGCATTTACAGCGTCTAGGGCAGTGAGGCAACGTACTCCCTCTTGCTGGAGCTGCTGACGGTCATAGAAGTCCAGCATGGGCGGATTCGCTGGGGGGGCTGGCAGGAGGCCCTCGCTCAGCCCGAGAATTACCACGTGGTCGAAGCGTCCTGCGGCGGTTTCTGGTGTCCTTACTGGCCACCCCTGAGCGGGCTGCGGTGGAAGTGAATCCTGCAAGAGCCGTAAGACCTGTACGGCGAAATCGCGCAGTGAAACGACCTGCGTCTGCGCGGTGAGCTCGTCCACCTCGTTCATCAGCTGCTGACCGGCCCGGCTGTCATCCTGCGCGAGCCGCTGTGGGTCGAGGCTTTCCAGTATGTTGAATAACAGCTCTGCGTACTGCTCGTAGGTCGCCTCCTCGGGCCACGCCCGCAGCCATCCAGGCAACCCTAGTTCCAACCAGGCTTCCCGACTCCTGGCCCTGGTGCGCGACGCGGCCTGCACAAGCGCCGGAGTCACATCGCGTGCCAGCGGATGGCCAAGCACACGGCGCACCCCTGGGCCGCGCCAGTCACCGCCCAGGACCCGGAACAGTTCGGCGAGCCAGGCGCCGAGCCGCGTGTCCGCTATGGAGCGTTCCAGCGGCAGGTCCAACGTCACGCCGAGGTCAAAGGCGACTGCCTCAAGCTCCGGCGCGTACAGCGCAAGGTCCGGTACGATCAGCAACCTTTCTCCCGGGAGCGCAGTCAGTGTGGTGAGGGCCGCCACACACTCTTGGTGGAGGTCCGCTGCGGCCTGAAGGGTCACGCCTGCCATGTCCGTACCGTGCCCAGTGAGAAACCGAGTGGCGGAACGCTCGCCAACGTCCGGGCTGGCGGATAGTGTCTCATCCTGCGCCATCCAGCCGAGACCTTCCAGAGCCACAATTGTATCTCTCACAGCTGGGACTTCCCGTGGAGGCAGGATGATGACGCTCTCGTCGCTGGCGCAGCCGTCAAGCGTTCGCAACTCCATATCACTTAACGCGGCAAAACCCACGACGAGCAACGGTAAACTCAATGTGGTAGGGGATGGTTCCCCTGGCGGGAGTTCCGCCACAAAAGCACTCCAGAGGGCGGCGAGTGGGCGGGACTCGGCACACATGCGCTCGCGGTCCGCCGGCTTGAGGGTCAGCAATTCCAAGAGAGGCGTGCGCAACAGGCTGGGGTCGCCTTGGATCTCCAGGTGCCGCGCGGCTCTCCTCAGCGCTCGACGAAAGTCCTCCTCGCTGGGCAGGGGACTCCCAGGAAGCTGAGGCAGGGTGACTGGCACTTCGCTCAACGTACGGGCGTACTCAAGTGCAGGTACGACCACCTGCCGCCCAACGGCGTAGCTCACAGCGGTCCGCAGCGGCAAAGTCGAGCTGATCACAATACGTGCCATAGTTGAGGCAATACTGGCATACAATTTGCGCCTTTACAAGCATACGATTATGTGCAAATATGGTACTGGACCGCGCGGACGAGTGCGGCAGCCAATCACACCCAGGAGGGGAGATCATGGCGAACAGCAAACGAGTGGCGTTCACTTTCGACGAGCGCAGCCTCAAAACCCTTGAGCAGATGACCAGCGAGGGTGAGTACGCCAGCATGGCCGATACCGTGCGCGAGTCGCTGCAGATCAACCGCGCCCTGCAGAGCCAGGCGAAGCACGGCTATACCGAGGTGATCATGCGTAACCCTGAGAATGGCGAGGAGCGCGTCGTCGTTATTCCGCGTCTACAGAACTTCGACCAGTAACCCCACCGAGGTCTACGAGTGAGTCATTCTGACCAGCAGCCTGAACAGCCAGACGATATCCTCGACGGCGGCGCCGTACAAAATCTTGCGGCGCCGGATGTCCGGAGCGAACCGGAGCAGGCTACGGTGAATGCAGGCGTCGTCAGGGGACTCGGCGAGCGGGATCTGGCTATCAGAACTGCGAATCGCATCCGCCTGCAGCACTCGTGGACGGCGATCGTTCTGGCCTTCGCCTTCATTGCGATTTTGGCTGCCAGTACCTGGTGGCACTACCATACGGTGCTGTTGCTCTATAGCCAGGACAAGGCGGATGTCGCCCAGCAACTTTCAAGCATCTTTGATAAATGGTTCCCGGTCATGACTGGCTTCACCGGCAGCGCGGTCACGTACTTCCTCACCAAGGAGCGCGCGTGAGCGGTGTCTTTACCCGCCGAGGCCGCGCGACGCCAGCCGCAGATCATGCCGATGACGCACGACCCATCCTGAACGCCTTCGAAGTGATCAATCCCCAGGCCATGCACTGGGACGCTACGCGCTACCACGTGCAGCCGCAGGGCGGTGAACTCACGTATGAGGAGAGCGGTGCTGCGAAGCAGCTGATCTGGGACCTCAAGAAAGCGCAGCCGTCCGACGCGCCCGGCCGGGGTTTCGTACTGCTGGAGTCGCCTCACACCGTGCTGGTGCCGCGCGGATGGTCGTGGCCAGACCAGGACTTCCAGGGATTCAGCGTTCGGCGTGGCGCGGACGTAACGCTCCGTGGAGATAACCCGCAGCAGCAGAAGCTTGTCCGCGAACTGCTCGCCGTGGCGCTCCGGAGACATCTGAAGACTGCCGGAACACACCTCGGTCAGCTCTGGGCGCACCATCGGGGCCTCTGCGAGCTGCCCAAGGCTCACCCGGATGAACTGAACATTCAGTTCGCGCGGCGGTTCGAAGTGACGCCCACAACCCTGCGCGGGCACCGCTGGGTGATGCAGGTGCATGTCAGCACCGTCAGCGTTGACGGCCTCACCATCGAACAGTACGCGCAGAGGGGAGATTGCAAGGGCCTCGCGGAGCGCGTGGTGCTCAAGCGCGTCAACCGGAAGACGCGAGCACTGGAACCGACAGCCGTGAACGTGTTGGTGCAGCGCGACGGTCAGGCGCCACAGGTCATGGAACTGCTCCAGCCCGAGCAGTTCGCGGCCCACGCGGACCTCTCCAAGTCGCAGCAGTCCACCCTTGCCGGACAGCCGCTCCTGTGTCGCCCGTATGGGCGTGAGGAGGTCAGCATCGACCCGGCGAATATCCGGCTGATCCTCGATACGCAAATCACGCGATCCGCGCACCAGGAAACAATTCTCAGCGTGGAGGCTCGCACCGAATGGCTGCGCCGAGTGCGTGCGGCATCCGACGGCTTCGACGCGTTCGGTGTAAGCGTAAAGCTCGCCGAGGAACTGTTCGTGGTGCCGGACGACCAGATCCGCGTTGTTCCCCTTCCCCCTCTTCTGGTGAAGACCGGGGACGGCACCAGGACGATTCCTGGCGCGAGCGGCGAGGACGCTATCCGCCAGCGTGCCCGTGCCCGCACGTCCGCTCTTGCTCAGGCGGGCTACCTCCGCTCCAGACCTCTGATCCCGGTGCTGGCTGTCCACGGGAGCTACGGTGCCTGGCATACGCGGCAGTTGGCCGCTCACCTTACGCAACTTGCCCATGAGCAGCACCTAGACTTCGAGTTCAGCACCTTCACTTACAGAAACGCGCAGGACATCCAGCCCGAGTGTGAAACACAGGGGTACAACGCCGTGATCGCCGTTCTCCCCGAGGGGCGCAACAGGCCGGAGCAGGACGGCGACACCCACGACCAGATCAAACGCACGCTGACCGTACCCTCCCAGTGCATCCAACACGACAACACCCTGAAGCGCCACCAAGACGTCCCGTTCAAGGACTTGCCTCGCCCCGTACGAGGCCGCTACCGGCTGCTGCTGGAACAGCTGGCTGTCAAAGCTGGGTACATTCCCTACACCACCGCTAGCCCCTCCAGCTTTAACGTCCACGTCGGCATTGACGTAGGGGGTATCCGAAACAACTACGCAATGGCCTGTGTCGCCCATGGTCTCGCCGCGCCGGCAGCACAACCTATCTACTTACCGCTCCCCATCCGGGTGGACAGCCCACAGGTGGAACCCATCCCAGACGGCTCGCTGTGTGAGAGTCTCGACACCGACCTGCGCCGCATCCGCGACCGAGTTCCTGACCCGGACTTTGAGCGGGTACTGTTCATCCGCGACGGCGACCTGAATGGCCAAGGCCCGGTGTGGCAGGAGATTGACGGTCTCAAAGCCCTGCACACGCGCTGGGCCGCAGAAGGCCTGATCTCCGAGCAGGCCGTGTGGGCCGTCGCGGAAGTCTCGAAGCGCGCTGAGTACTGGCGACAACTGCGGCAGCAGGGAGAGGCCGTACTTAATCCTCTGGTGGGCACGGTGACTTTCCCTTTCGATAACCCGAATCAGGCGCTGATCTCAACCACGGGCGCACCGTATCTGCCTCAAGGAACGGCCGACCCGCTATTCGTCACGGTCACAACCCTTGCGGGTTACGTAGAGCCGTGGACGGTCATGCAGGATCTCGTGTGGGGCGCGGACCTGAGTTTCAGCAAGACGGACCTTGGTACCAGTCTCCCGTGGGTCCTACATGTCGCCGACCGTGCAGCGCTGGCTGTATCTGAGGGACAGCAACCTCGTACTGGCGTGCTCATCTGATTGGCCGTACTCCTTCACGCGTGATCCGCGTAACCGCGTACGGCGCGCGCTCCCCAGGCGCGGTATTCATCATCCGACACCTCACGTCCTACCCACCACGCGGCGATGATCAGCTCAATACCTTCAAGGCTCTCCACGTTGTCGGACGCCTCGGTAATGGTGGCGAGCAGGCCGGGTGTCAGGCGCCTGAGCTGCCTATCCTCACAGAAGGCCAGAGCAGCGCGTTGCGCTTCCCATATCAGCTCGTCGTCCCGCAGGGCCCGGTACCGGCTCGCGCGGGCCGCCTCCGGCCACTGCTGTTCCCAGGCGCTTTGCAACTCGCGCAGCGGCTGCATCACACTCCCCCAGCCCAGATGCTCGCCCATTCGGATCATGGCCCGGGTCCGGAGCTCCAACGGGATGTGTGACGGCTCAATCAAATAAGCAGGAACGTTGGCTGCGACTTCCCGGTAGTGATGGTGAAGTGCTTCTGCATACGCAGGTCCGAGCAGCAGCATGCATATTGTGTCCACCACGATCTCGTGTGGCCAATCCTCCTGATCATGACCAGGCGACCAATACCGCGAGAACTCTGCGGCGAGTTGCTCACTTGCTGGGTCATCCGAAGCCAGTCCGGCGAGCCTCCACTCCTGAACGCGCTGAGCGGCCAACCGGCGACCCTCCGCGAACAGGTGCAGGTAGCGGGCGAGAACGACATGAACCAGCTCATGCACCAACCAGACGTATGCGCGCAGATCCGGCTCCTGTCCACGGTCCATGAACACCAAGTGCACAGGCAAACGCCCCGCAGTAGATGGCAAGTACCGTTCCTGATGTCGCCAGGAACGGCCTGGTCCCACGTCGTACACCGGGATGATGATGCGGTCCAGCGTTGGCTGCCCCGTGAGGAGCGTGACCACGTGATGGATGACCGCCAGATCCAAATACAGGGCGTCAGTCTCGTCCTGCGGTAGAACCTGCAGGAGGAATTCAGCTTCCTCTAGAGCGGCCTGACGGTGCTGCAACGCGCAGGATAGCGTCAAGTCAATAATGTGTCGGGCCACCCCTAGAAGCGGGTGGGTCGGCGAACGTACCCTCCATAACAACGTTTGGGGCACAGCTATCGATAGGCCGTTATCTCTCACGTCATCATTCATCTCTGACACTTTCTCTGCTCGACAATCAGACATTTCGCTGTTCAACCTCTATCTTCTTTTCAGGGTGTAGGCCGTGTCCCCGCGCCAGCGTCAGCCGCTCATGGGCACGGGCATACCGGTCACGCTTGGCGTAATTGGGCTGCCGGGCTTCAGGTTGAGTCACGTTCTCTCCAGAGGTCCAGCGAAACCACAAAATTTTGTGACTGTGAATTCTGAATCCGCACAAAACACATGCGTCCATGACGCTCTTTTTCGGCCCAGCTTGAGAGCTTCCGGCAAGATTGCAGGTCTGCGAATCACAAAGCCCCGTCGGGTTCCGGGGCGGGGCCAGAATGCCAGCGTGAGTTGCGCTTCGTACCCAGTAGGCAGTGAATGGTCTTCATGCGGCAGAACTCCCCCGTCCCGACGCCGCCCCCCTCACCGCCTGATGGTCGCAGTCCGGGCAGGTGAAGCGGGACTGCTGCCCCACCTACAGCGCCCCCGCAAACGCCCGCGCGAGGATGGAGGCGGGGAGGGCGTCGAGTTCAACTTGTGAGTCGGCTCCAAGCGCCCGGAGACCTCCACTCCTCTGTCTATGTTTGTGCAGCTCGGAGAGGACCTGCCGCTGAACGTTCAGAGGTGGAACAGGAACGCGCAGATTCTTGATCTGCCCGAGGTTCAGGCCGGGCTTCCCCTGTCCATAACGGCCCTCCAGAAGCTGGCTCTGCCCGAGCGGACTCAGTAAAGCCTGGTGCACAAACTCGGGGTCGATGATGTCTTGATCAAGGCGACAAAGAGCAACATGCTGACTGATGTACCCAGGCTCGTTGAGATCCTGGAATAAAGCACAACGTCCTACAGTCGCCCCCGTAATGACCATAAGCAAATCACCCGCTTTCACCCTAGCGGATGGCCGATCATTGCTCGCGTCAATGAACGCCTTGTTGTGCTCTGAAATCCGACCTACTGAAGTCAGGTCTTGTGCCCGGTAGAAGCGCCAGCCCGTGTCGGTGTAGTTGCTTCCCCAGTCACGGGGACCGCTCGTTACGTGTTTGGCCATTTCACCCAAAGACTTTGAGGGGTAGGTGGCAGTCAGGTCGTCGAAGATGGTTTTGGCCTGCGTGGTTTGAAAGGCTTCGACAAGTTTCCCGGCCTCCCCCCGCAGCCCCCGCGCCTCCTCCACCTTCCCCAGCAGGCCCTGTACGCGGGCGACGATGCGCCGCTGCTCGGGCAGGGGCGGGAGCGGGATGTCGAGGGCAAGGAAGCGTGCTGGTGAAACGGAGTCCCGCCTGGCGCCCATGCCTCTGGCTTGTCCCCGCAATTCGTCCCAGACGGAAGCCTGCTTGCAGTAGAGCTCCAAGTATTCGATGTCCAGACGATCAGGCATGACCCGGAACGTTGGAAACTGGGGTGAAAGAAACCATCCATCAAACTCAGGTGTGACTCGTGCCAATGCCCCTTCCCAGCCCTTCAACTGACTGAGCACGAAGTCATCTGTGTGAAGGCGGTGGAAGACCTTGTAAGAGGTTTCTGCCCCCGACAAAGGTCCACGGGCGATAAGTCCGCGCCCGAAGCTGTAGACGCCAGAGATTTTGTAAGTGTGCTCGGGGGCGACCGGAACTGCATCAATTTTCAGCTCCAACACCTCTCCCAACCTCACCCGTTCCCACTCAGGCATGGGCCACTTCTTCACTCCCGGCCTGCTGCCCCAGCTCGGCCTGCAACTCTTCCAGCAAGGCCAGGATGCGCCGCTCTTTCCCCAGAATGTCAGCCAGCAACTGCTCGGGCGGCATGTGCTCGAAGTCCTGCGCCGCGTTCGGGTTCTTCACGTCCAGGTTGTAGTTGTTGGCCTTGATCGCGCTCACGTCCACCCGCCACGCCCGCTCGTTCTCCTCTCGGTTGCCCCACCACGCCAGCGGCGGCGCGAACTCCTCGAACTGCACGGGCTGGGTCTTGGAATAGTTCTTCTTCCCGGCGGGCAGCGGGTGCTCGTAGTACCAGACTTCCCGCGTGGGGCCGCCCCGGTCGAAAAACAGGATGTTGGTGGGGATGCTGGTGTAGGGCGCGAAGATGCCGTTGGGCAACCGGACGATGGTGTGCAAGTTGAAGTCTTCCAACAGCTCCTGCTTGACCCGTGCGCCCACACCGTCGGAGAACAGGAAACCGTTGGGCACGACTACGCCCGCCCGTCCGCCCTTCTGAGTGGGGGTCTGACGGCGCAGGCGGCGCATGATCAGTTGCATGAACAGCAGCGCTGTCTCGCCGGTACGCTTGTCGGCGGGGAAGTTGTTCTGGATGCCCCGCTCTTCCTCCCCGCCAAAGGGCGGGTTGGCGAGAATCACGTCCACCCGCTCGCGGTCCCCGATCTCCGCGAGGTTGAACCGCAGGCTGTTGCCCGAGTCGATCTGCGGCGACTCCATGCCGTGCAGGGTGAGGTTCATCTGCGCCAGCAGGTAGGGCAACGGCTTGGCCTCGCCCCCCAGGACGCTGCGCTCTTGCAGAACCTCGGCGTCCTCGGTGGTCTTCACCTGCGCCTTGAGGTGTTCGAAGGCCTCGACCAGGAAGCCGCCCGTACCGGAAGCAGGGTCGAGCACCGTCTCGCCGAGCCGGGGGTCCAGCGTGGTCACCATGAAGCGCACGACGGCGCGGGGGGTGTAGAACTCGCCCGCGTCCCCGGCGGCGTCGCGCATCTCCCGCAGCATCCCCTCGTACAGCGCCCCCAGGGTATGGCTCTCCTCGCTGGAGGTGAAGTCCAGGCTGTCGAGCTTCTGCACGACCTCCTTGAGCAGGTAGCCGTTGATCATGCGGTTCTGCACGCCCCGGAAGATCTCGGCGACGACGGTGCGGCGGTCGCGGGCGCCCTCCCCTTGCAGGCCGCGCAGGTAGGCCAGCAGGCCGGGCATGGGCTGGCCGGGCTCGACCTCGAACTTCTCCTGGTTCACGAAGGCGAGGAGGTCGTCGCCGGTCAGGTCGCTCCTGGCCCACCCGCGCCAGCGGTAGACACCTTCGAGCACGGGGCGGTAGGGGCGGCCCTCGAACTCGGCCTCGGCCTCGTGGTTGTGCTCGAGGTCGTCGAGGAACTTCAGGAACATTAGCCAGGTCAGCATCGGGAGGCGGTCGGCGTCGCCGCTGAGGCCCTTGTCCTTGCGCATGATGTCGCGCACGCTCTTGACGACGCTGGACAGGCGCTGGGCGGTGGTCTGCTCAGCCTTGAGTTTGGGGGGGCGAGTGCGGGTCATCGAGTGACATTCTCCCACCACAAAACAGAAGAGGAGGGCCAAAACACTCCTCTGATGCGGTACGCGTTACACCATGAACGTGTGCGTCCACCGGGGTAGACCCCTGTTCGCCAGAAACTTGACCGGATCTTGGGCACCTACAAAACCAGGAACAAGCCTTAGGTCTCTACGATGTTCTCTACTTCAAGCAGTGTCGCAATCGGCGTGTAGATGTCAATGGTCGCGGTGGGGTCTAGGGTTCTGACCGTCACGATTAGGCTGTACCTGGCTTGTCGCTCGGAATAGGGCAGACGCGCCTTAGCCTTCCACCATCCGCCGGTCGGATACACCGCAATAGAGTCGCACGCCGCAAGCTCCACGGCAGGGCCAGACCACCAGTCGGAGAAGATCGAGCCCGCCATCTGCCGGGTCTGCGTGCCGATGGCCCATGGTGGTGGACGAAATGTTCCCGAGCTGTACCCTCCTTCTTGCCGGGCGAGAGCATTCATACGCTGCCTGAACGTTCGTTCGTCCTCAGTTCGGCCCCTTAGATCGAAGCGCAGACCATGAGAGGCGTAACGATAGCGGATGTTCCTGCCGCGCTCACTGGGGTTAGGCTCAATGTAGTACGAGAGCGTCACCCGTAATTCGAGCATCGTGTTTTCGAGGTTCTCCAACCCGATATTCGGCCACGGCAGGGGATGAAAATGCATCTCATTGAACCGCATCTCGCCCCCCTCGAGCCGAAAAGGCTGGAGGCGTTCCTCGGCGATGAGGGTGACGTCGTTCTCGGCGCTGAACGTCGCCCTTTGCAGATCGGGCACGCCATACCCGTAGTGCCGCATTGCATCCACGAGGTCCCGCTTGGTGCGCCCCAGACGGGCCTGCATGGCGGGCGTCCACCGGGCCGAGTGTACGGTCAATCCCCGAATCGTCTCGGGCCAGCGCACCGGGTGCTCGGCGTAGAGTTGGGCAGCCATCCGCGAAGCCAACGCGGTGGCCGCGCTGGTGTCTCCCATATCCGTGAGGTGGGTCCGGGCAGGTTCGTGGTGGGTCGTGAGCAGGGCCACCGCAGGATGGGGGTCTGTTATTACATTGTCCGTCAGCAAGTTGCCGCCCTCGAACACGACATCGGGCTTCATCGGCCACTGGGAGTCCCACGCGTAGGAAGTGCGACTTGTTGGCGAGAGATCACCCGCCGTGCCGTAGGCTCGGTACCCGTGCAGCTGAGGCGGAACATTGCACTTCTCCGTGTAGGCCCCGACCGTCAGAGAGTTCCATGCCTGCCCCGGGCTCTCGACCTCGCTCGTCACTTCCCGGTTCAAATCGGTGTAATCCCTATATAGAGTTGGGTCGATGGGGTCACGGATGTTGCCTGCCGCAACCACAAGCAGACGGCGGTAGTCCTCATCATCGTTGCCGAATGCCAGTTGATCGAGAGCGGCAGACCATGAGGAGGGTCGCCCGGAGCGGGTTCCGTGGCGCGTGGTCAACGCCATCCCGATCACCCGCTTGCGAAAGGGGTTGGTGACCTCCATCCCTTCCACCGCCTGCTGTGTCACGAAGCCGAACAGGTGGGGACGGTGTTGTCCCGTAGGGGGAAGCACCTTCATGGCTTCCAGCCGATGCTTCATCAGGATAGGTTGCGTGGCGAGGAAGGCGTCTCTCAAGTCGCCATACAGGGCGAGACCTGCCATTTTCGTTCCGTGTCCGAGAATGCCATGGAACCGCGAGTCCTCACCGGGGGACCATGTCGGGTCATACGCCTGCCAGTCGTTCACGTGCAGCAAGGGGGCGAGCAGCGGGTGAGCCTGCGTCGTTCCGCCATCCAGCAGAAGAATCGCAACCTCGGGGTCTGTCGCCTCATATGAAACCCGTTCCAGCAATTCGTCCGTCCACTCCTGCTGCTCCGAGCGCGGCATATCGATGAACGGTTCGGGAGAGTCCAGCGCCAGCCGCAGTTCCTCGATGGCCGAGGAATTCACATACAACTGATCCATTCGTTCGGACGTGGCCTGCACGATAAACACTTCCCGGTCGGGGAATGTAAGGTGCTCCTCCCCGACCGGTAACTCCATCTGCCGTACCACGCTCGTCAGCGCGGATGCCCCGTCCCGGCTTGTCCACACCTCCCACCAGATGGGAACCCCAGGCTCGGGAAACAGAGCAGGATCATCTGAGAACACTGCCCGGAGGGTGTTGGCGTGGGCGTCGTTCAAGCGGGTGACGAGCGGGCGGTGCCTCTGTCCGTCTGACGCGCTATACCGGGCTACCTTTCCGAGCAGATCCTCCTGATACCCCGCCAGATGCTCCTGCGGGACGTAGAACGTTGCCAGCGTCACATTACCCTCCTGACGCAATACAGCTAGTTCTGCCTGCCGACGAGTGCTTGTCAAGCTGTCCAACGCATCACTGTGGTCCTCCGTGAGCTCGAAGGACAGGTAGACGCCCTGACGGTCGTTCTGAATGTTTGCATCACGCCGGGCCATCTGCTGCTGCGCCTGCTGGGCAGCATTGGTGATGGCCGTCGTGAGGTAGGCGGCGTGTGCTTGTGGGTTTCGAGGAGACACTGGACGTTCATCAAAAGGTCTGCTCACAGGCCGGAAAGCCTCAACCCGAACGACACCAGGGCGCCGCAGGTGCTTCTTGTCACGTGGGGCAGACATAGGATGCCACCCAGTTTATGCTCTCACGCCCGTGAAGCCTGCCGCTCTTCAATGGCTGCCATCAACATCGGTGTGTCAATTCGGATATGACCGTCCAATACCGCGTGCTTTGCGGCCTCGTCAGCAGCACGGGTCACGTCGGCCTGGCTCATTCCCAATGCTGCCCCTACGACCTTCGACCACGCGACTTTCTTCGTGTCAAATGGTGCGAGGCGTTCCTTCAGGATGCGCTCAATCAGAGCCTCATCCGGCAACTGATATTCAATCACGTCGTCGAACCTGCGAAAGAGCGCAGGGTCGAGCAGTTCGGCGTGGTTGGTGGCCGCAACGATCAGGCCGTGGGAGACATCCTGTTCCAAGAACTGAAGAAATGAATTCAACACACGTCTGATCTCGCCCACGTCGTTGGAGGCGTTGCGGCGTGCTCCAATGGCGTCGAATTCATCAAAGAAGTACACTCCGCGCTGCACCACCATCGCCTCGAAGACCAGCCTCAGCTTCGCAGCGGTCTCCCCCATGAATTTGGTGATGGTGCCCTCGAGAAGGATGGTCATGAGGGGAATGCGCAGCTCCCCTGCCAGCGCGTGTGCAGTCATGGTCTTTCCTGATCCAGGAGGCCCGACAAGCAGAATCTTCCTGCGAGGAACGAGGTTGTACTGTCTCAGCCGTTCTTGCTGCTGCTGCTCAGTAAGGATGCGCCGCAGCCGGTTTTCGATTCCTTCCGGAAGCACCAACTGGGACAGCCGAGCGTCAGGGGCCGTAACCGACAGCAGGTGGGACAGCTCGCCCTTGGGTTGTGGGGTGCCCAGCGTGAGCTGCACGGGGAATTGTGGGCGGGTAAATGAGTCATTCTCACTGCGGGCACGCTCAATCAGCTTCTTGAGTTCGGCGGCGACGTTTACATGACCTTGGCGCGCTTCCCGGGCCGCGACTTGGGACGCAACAGACAAAAACCTCTTGTCGTCGCCCTCCACGTGGCTTTTAACCAGCGCCAGAATCTGCTCTGCCGTACTCATCGTCGTCCCGCTCCTCCCAGAACGTGGGCCAAGCATACAGGTTGACACCCCGTAAGCAACGCTGTACCATAGCTGCTCGATTTAGCTTATAACTAAATTATGCTTGAGATTATGCCTTGGGCACATGGCGACGGACGGGCAACGATTGTCTCTCCGCTGCAACTGCGCTGGGCCTATGCCTCGTCCTAAAGACGAACAAAGTGGATCTCAGGCATAGATCAGCCTCGGCAGCTGATCTAGAGCCTGCCGCAGCCTCGGCAACCCCCCAAACGCCCGCCCGACCTCCTGAATGTTCAGGTGCCGCGTGGCGGGCAGCACCCGGAACACCTCTGCCGTTCCGCCCAGCTCGTTGATGCCGTGCTCGGCGTACTGGTCCAGAAGCTGGTCGAGGATGGTCAGGGCGAGGGGGCCAAAAGTGGCGTGGGTGTCCTGCTTGCGGTGCTTGGCCGCCTCCGCACGTTGCCGGCGGGTGAGCAGTGGCCCCCCGAACGCCAGGTGGCACAGCAGGTCGAAGGGATCGCTCTCCTCCATGCCCATGACCTGTTCCAGATGTTCCAGCGCCACGCCCCGCTCCTCCAGGGCCTCCACGATGGTCTGGCGGCTGCGCGGGTCGGCCCAATGATTGCGGAAGTCCTCGGCGCTCAGGTACAGACTGCGAACCTGCTCGGCGGCGTAGGACGTGAACTCTACTGTCCGCAGTTGCCGCCCATGAGCGTCGAGTTCCTGCACCGTCTCGTGCAGCACCTGCACCTGCACGCCGCCGCGCACCACCAGCTTGCGCGGTTCCCCGGTCTCGTCCTCCTTCAGGCTCTCCCGGCCCCAGGGACGTTCGGCACCCTCCACCTGAGGTTCCTCGGTGATGGTTTCTTCCTCCACCACCCCGTCCTCGCCCAGCACGGTGGTCGTCGTGCTGATGGGCGGGCCGTCGAACTCAGGGTCGGCGAACTTCTGGGTGGCCGTGCCCGTGTAGTCGATAATGGTGAAAAAGAGCTTGCCGTAGTCCTCGCGCACGCGGGTACCGCGGCCGATGATCTGCTTGAACTCCGCCATGCTGCCCACCACGCGGAAGAGGACCACGTTCTTGACCATCGGGGCGTCCACGCCAGTCGAGAGCAGCCTCGAACTCGTCAGGATGACCGGCGAGACCTTCTCCACGTCCTGGAAGTTCGCCAGGTGGCCCTTGCCGATCTCGCCCTCGTCGGCCACCACCCGCACCACGTAGTCCGGGTACGCCCGCATCTGCTCCGGTAGCAGCCGGGCGAGGGCACTGCGCATCTGCAGCGCGTGGTCCTGGTCCACGCAGAAAACGATGGTCTTCGCCAGCAGGTCTGTGGCCCCCAGGTACGCCACGAGGTGCCGGGCCACCGCTTCCGTGCGCGGCAGCAGGGAGAGCGTGGCCTCGAAGTCCCTGGTGCCGTACTCGCCGTCCGGGATCTCCCGGCCGTACAGGTCTTTCATGCCGGGCGTGGGCCGCCACCCGACCGCGTCCACGTCCGTGATGACGCGCCGCACCTGGTAGGGGGCCAGGAAGCCGTCCTGGATGCCCTGCGCGAGGCTGTACTCGTAAATGGGGGCACCGTAGTAGGCGTAGGTGTCGCGGGTGTCCTCCCGCAGGGGCGTCGCCGTCATGCCAAGTTGGGTGGCCGCGCCGAAGTACTCGAGGATGTCGCGCCAGGAGCTCTCCTCGCCCGCCGAGCCGCGGTGCGCCTCGTCCACGATGATCAGGTCGAAGAAGTCTGCCGGGTACTGGCGGTACAGACCGGGCCGTGCCTCGTCTTCCGCGAGGGCCTGATAGGTGGCGAAGTACAGTTCGCGGCTGGTGTTCAGCACGCCGCCTCCGATCTTGTGCCGGGCATCCCCGAAGGGCGCGAAGGCCTTGTCCTTGGGGTCGTCGACCAGGATGCTGCGGTCGGCGAGAAACAGGATGCGGGGCTTGCGGAGAATCCCGCTCAGGTTCCAGCGGGCCTGCCACAGCTTCCAGGCCACCTGAAAGGCGATCTCAGTCTTGCCCGTGCCGGTGGCGAGGGTCAGCAGGAGGCGCTTCTGGCCTCGCAAGATGGCCTCGGCCGCCCGCTGAATGGCGATGGCCTGGTAGTAGCGGGGCACGCGGTCCCCCAGGTGGTAGGGGATCAGCAGCCGGTCCTCGACCTCCGGGGGCAGGCCGCGGTGGGCACGGTAGCGGTTCACCAGTTCGGCGGGGGAAGGAAACGCCTCCAGGTCGCGCTCCGCGCCGGTCAGCATGTCGTGCTCGACGATGCCCCGGCCGTTCGTGCTGTAGGCGAAGGGCAGGTCCAGAACCGTGGCGTAGTCGATGGCCTGCTGCAAGCCCTGCTCCGGGGAGAGGTACTCCGCCTTGGCCTCCACGACGGCGATGGGGTAGTCGCGCCGCGTGTGCAGCAGGTAATCGACCCGCTTCTGCCGGCCCCGCTTGGCGCTGCGGCCCTGCACGAGGATGCGCCCGTCGGTGAAGGTGCGCTGCTCCTTGATCTGCTCGTCCGTCCAGCCCGCCGCATACAGGGCAGGTAGGACGGAGGTGCGGCAGGTATCGGCTTCGGTGGGCACAGTTCCCCCAGTGTAAGGGGGCAGAGAACCCCACCCGCACCAACTTGACCGGACGAAATCGGATAAAACCGGACACCACCCCACTCAAATTAACCAAAGCCCGCTGACTCCAGAAAAGTCTTGATCTAGTGTGTCAGGCCGCCTAAACTCCCCTCAGTGGTCGGCGAGCGCCACGGAATCAGAGAAGTAAGCATATCACTCGGCCAAGAGTCTCAACTTGGCTGCCGAATCAAAAGAAAATCTATGCTCTCCCGGCAATAGCGCACAAACGAAAGACTCGCGCAGGACCTTCAAGTGGTTGGGGCAATTCGTCAGCCACCTGCGAATCGAAAAAAGACAAGGACAGCCTCCGGGCGAACACCTCAGCGGAAGATCCGTGCAGGACTTTCGGGCTGCTGGTTCTCATCAGCAGCCTGCGAATTGCAAAGCTGAAACAGCCTTTGGCACGACAGCCGGGAAAAGCAGTCGAAGTCGTGTCCTCCGAATGGAGGACACCTCTTTATTTCTTGGAGAAGGGAGGACCTATGGAAAGAACGATCAGCAGCAGGTTGCGTGGTGGCAACGTCGTCGGCTGGCAAGGCTCGGTTACGGTCAGATACCACGCTCAGGGGCGACAGACCCGGTGCTGGGTCATTGGCCGGACGCAGGCCGAGGTTCCGTAGGTCATCCGCCGGCTGCAGTCTGGGCTGCACCAGGAGCTGATCACGCCCAGCGGGCAGAGTCTGGATGGCCTGACAGCACCATCACAGGGTGACCCTTGTTCGGGGCATTTCTTTGCTTGAGGAGCAAACATGGGGAAACGGGCCAACGGAGAGGGAACCATCAGTAAGAGGACGCGGGACGGCAAGGTGGTCGGCTGGCGAGGCTCAGTCACGGTCGGTCATGACGCCCAGGGGCGGCAGGTCCGGCGCTGGGTCAGCGGCAAGACGCAGGCCGAGGTCCAGGAAGGCCTGCGGCGCCTGCAGTCCGAACTGCATCAGGGGCTGGTCACGCCCAGTGAAAAGCTGACGGTCAGCGCCTACCTCGACCAGTGGCTCCAGAACAAGGAGCGTGATCAGCTCAAGCCGAACACGCTGCGCAGTTACCGGGATTCCGTTCGCCTGCATCTCAAGCCGCTGTTGGGCAAGAAGAGGCTGGAAAAACTGCGTCCCCTCGACGTGGAGCAGATGCTCACGCAACTGCACCAAGCCGGGAAGTCCCCGGCAGTCCTGGCCTACAGCCTCAGGGTGCTGAAAATGGCGCTGCGTCAGGCTGTGCAGTGGCAACTCGTTGCCCGGAACGTGGCCGAGGCTGTCCGGCCGCCCAGACGCTCCAAGCCGAAGTTCCACGTCTGGGAGGCTTCGGAGGTCGTGCACTTCCTGCAGGTCACCGAGGCCCACCGCCTGCACGCGGCCTTCTACCTCGCCCTGATGACCGGCATGCGCCGCGGCGAGATTCTCGGTCTGCAGTGGACGGACATCGACTGGGAAAGGAAGCGGTTGCAGGTCTGCCATAACCTGGTCGAGGTCCGCGCCGAGGGCCAGCCTGGCAAGGTCCACCGCGGCAAGCCGACAGTGTCTTCCAAGCGGACGACCCTCCAGACGCCCAAGACGGACGCCTCGCAGCGTGTCGTCGCCCTGTCGGACGGAACGCTGCAAAAACTCCGCGAGCATCAGCGCCGACAGGAGGCCGAGCGCTGCCTTATCGGCCTGGACCGGACCGAGCAGGGATTCGTGTTCGCCAATGAATTGGGACAGGCCACGGAGCCGCGCACCCTGTACGGCTGGTACCGGCAACTGGTCAAGCAGGCGGGTGTCCGGCGCATCCGTTTCCACGACCTGCGGCATACGGCTGCGTCCCTGATGATTCATAAGGGCTTGCCGCCCAAGACCGTCGCAGACCGGTTGGGGCACACGGATGTGGCCTTTACCCTGCGCGTCTACGCCCATCTCTACGACGGGCAGCGCCAGGAGGCCGCCATGGACCTGGCAGATCTGCTCCCGTCTGGGAACGGGTCACCCAATTGACCTCAGGGACGACGGATGATCCGGATGCACAGCGACCAGGACACCACTTGTGCCGTGACATCCCCTCATCCCTCTTGCCCTCAAACTGCACGATCGCGAGCCAAAACGGTGACGGGGTCTTTTCCGGAGCCCTGCTGGACGACGTGACCGCCGCGATCCGAAGAAAGGATGATGTCCTCCCCGTCTGGCCTGGCGATGAGCTGAGCGCCGCACGGCTGCTGGGTGAGAGGAGGGGAGTGGCGTCACCCTGGGGGTAGAGGCGACCATGATCTGCGACCGCTGCGGGGCCTCACCCGCTTTTCAACACCTGGAGGCAGATCTGACCCTCTGTCTGCTCTGCGCAGGCCGTTACGTTCTGGTGCTCGATGCACGGCAGGACCTGCTCAGGCGCATGATTCCCGTCCTCGGGTCCTGGGAGGAGCACTGGCGAGGCCTCGGCTTGAGCCCCCAGGAGTTGCAAGAGTGTCTTGAGGCCCTGGCAACCTACGACCTCTTCTGAAGACTTCGCCAGCCATCACGTCCGGGCACACCGCTGCCCAGAGGAGAAACATGACCAGAGACGAGATCATCACGAATATGACGGGCAGCATCACCACATTGCGGGCAAGTGACCGTTTCAGGACTCGGACTGTCCTCGGCTTCCAGGATTGGGACCCGTTCCTGGCCATCAATCCCCAGGGGTACCTCAGCTTCGGCGAACTGGACGTCAAGGGCGGCGGCGATCCTGACGAGTACCACGCGCTGCACTGCCGTATCTACAACACGTCGGCCCTGCCGCAGCGCGCGCTGCTCGACATTCTCGAAGCCCACACCAGGGACCTCGCCACACTCGCCCAGAACCTGCGGGTAGAGCGGGATTGGAACGGGCGGGCCGGCCTCGAGGTGACTTCAGAGGGCTATCAGGCGCTGGGCCGCGTCAAGGCCGCGCTGAATGCGGCGGTGGTGGCGCGCTCTGGAGACGTCATCCCTGCGGACCCTGATCAGGACGACGCTGAGGAGATCCGGAACCGCCTTGAGCTGCGGAATGCCCTGCGGAGTCTGGGGGTGCGGCTCTATCACGGTGAGGTGCGGCTGCCGAGTCAGCCGGGCTGGAATCCTACCCTGGCTGAAACGTACATTCCCGCAGCTGTGGAGTGGCTGGGACGACACCGAGAGCTCCGGACTGGCTGAGGCTGCGCGGACCCCACTCGGCGCGGCACCTTATTGGGTGAGCTGAGAGCAGGAACAGCGGATGACTCCAGGGAGAGCGGACAAACTTCAAAGATTGAGGTCACGGCTCAAGGCCGCCGCCCGACCTGGCGCTGCCTCCGGCAGCGGAGACCGAAGGCATTCGCCAGAAGGATGGACCTGTGGGCAAGAGGAATTGCCTCGTTGAAGGAGGTTCCGGCACAGGCAAGACCTCGGTGGCCGAGGAGTTGCAGCGGCGCGGTTATCACGTCCTCCACGGTGACCGGGAGTTGAAGTACCGGGGTGATCCAGAGACGGGGGAGCCGGCCCATGAACCCGTCCATGAGAGCGACACGGCCGTATAGCAACAGGAGCACCGTCGACAAAGTGAAGTCCGTGATCGTCGATCACAGTAGAGCGATCTGGAGGGGGGACAGATGTCGAGATCACGCTTCAAGCTGGAGCTGAATGCGGGGCTGGACGAGGAGATGGGCCGCATGGCGCGGGACCAAGGCATCAGCAAGGCCGAGGCGATCACCCGGGCGCTCACCGGCTACGCGAACCTGCGGCGCCTCGTCTCGCCGGAAGCCGAGCTGATCCTGCGCGTCCGAGGCGGCCCCGGCCAGCCCGACCAAGAACACCGGGTCGTCATACGGTGACGCAGCCAGACGGGCGCAGGATCGTCCTGGTCACCGCAAGGGGTAGCCGGAGCCTCAGCTGTGAAGCTGAGGCCTGCCCGCGCGGGAATAGACCGTTCAGAGGAGGCTGAGATTGCCATGACGGATCCCCCTCACCCGAACCTGCCCATCGTCTCCAGCGGGGACCTTTTCCCGGACCTCGAACAGCGGCCCCGTCTGCTCCTGGGCCTCGACCCCGACTGGCTCACCCGTGGCGGACGGCTGCGCCCCTTCCGCACCTGGCATCACGTCCGGCACCAGTCGGGCGGCATTCACTGCGTCCAGAGCGGGAGGCCGGGCTGCTGCGGCTTGCCGACCGCTTCGGAGACACCAATCTCAGCGGGTGGGGCATCACCATCGACGACCTGGTGCATTACCGCGACGCGCTGCACGACCTGGTCGGGGTGGAGTGCGCCCTGAGCCACCGGGACTTCCGGGAGGCGGTCTACCCGGTGGACGTGACGCGCGAGCACCTGGGGCACCTGAGCGCGGACGAGTTGCCGGAGCAGCTCGACGACCCGCTGGAAGGGGACAATTCTTTCACCCTGGCCGTGGGGATGTTCAACCGTTGGCGGCTGTGGATCATCGCCGAGAACTCGGACTAATGCCTGTATACCTGCGTCTCGCCAGCAGGGAGTCACGACACGGACTTTTCCACACCGTTGGCGTACACCTGGGAGCTCCTCATATCATGCTTCCAAATTGCGAGCTGAGTTTTTAGGATAAGCCGCTGTTTCTGCTCTCCAGCTACCGCTTATCCGTCGACCCAGCGGGTGAGCAGCTCCCGCACCACCTCCGCCACGTCCCGGTCCTCCTGCAGGGCCTTGAGGCGCACCGCCTTGCGGAGTTCCGCGGGCACCGTGACGTTGAGCTGCACCATCTTGCCGGCCTTTTCCTTGGTGGAAGCCGGCACGACCTCGGCCGGTGGTGCCGGAGTCCCCCGGAGAACCTCACCCAGCCGGGGACGTTTCGGGCTCATGCCTGAAGCTCCTGCCAGACGGCGCGGTAGTCCCCCAGTTCCCCGGGAACGCTGCCGAACGCCGCCTTGTACGCTTCCAACTCCCGGACGCGGCTCGCCAGCACGGGAAGGCCGTGGAGTGCCTCTTCCGCTTCCCGCGCCAGACGGCGGCGGCTGTTGTAACGGGTCAGCAGGATAGCCACGTCGAGTTCCTCGCGCTGGGCCTGCAGGTCGGTCAGCAGCTCCAGGGTGGGGCGAAGACGGTCGACCTCCAGACCGGTGGGCGCGATAGGCACGACGACTGTGTCGGCCAGCGAACCCGCCCGGAGCAGCAGCTCGCGGGAATTGGGCGGGGTGTCGATGATGACCAATTTGCCCTCCTGCTGACTGGCCCTGACCTGGCGGGCCAGGCGGTCCGGCTCCCCGGCCACTACCTCGAACGGCAAAGGGACGTGTGCGGCCCAGCGGCAAGCGCTGTGCTCGGTGTCTGCGTCCAGAACGCACACGGCTCGGCCCTCCGAGGCCGCCACCGACGCGAGGTGAAGCGCCGTGGTGGTCTTGCCGACGCCGCCCTTGAGGCTGAGAATCGCGAGAACCTGCATGACTATCATTCTATATGTCTATTAACCTAGGTAAATAGGCGAGGGTCGACAGGACCGCTGGAGTCCGGCGACCATAGGCACGAGTTCAGGGATCAGCAGCAGGGGGACGCGGTACGGCTCAGCTCATCGTCCAGCGGGCCACTCAGGTCCAAGCGTGACACTTGCTGGACAGCCACTCCTTTGATTCAGCATCTTCCCAGGAAACGGCACCCGAAGCGCCAAATTCCCTCCGCGATTCTGTGCTGCGGGCTGGCGTCTTCCTTGCTGTACTGTCACGCTCCGGCGACAAGGGACCTGGGTCCGGTTGCGGCGAGATTCACGCAGTCGATCCTGTAGTTCGAGGCATGAGCAAGCCCTGCGGATCCGGAAGCCCCAATTGCGGTTGGGCCGCACGGTACCTGCCCCGGTGCTGGCGGGTGGAACGTTCTCCGGCTTCCCTCGACCCTTAGCGGCCCGAGCGCCGATGCTCAAGTCGGGCAACGAGGGCTGTGGCAGCGGCCCGCGCGTGCGCGTCGCTGCCCGCCGACTGGTCGGCCTTCCAGAAGGCTGGGCCCGGCAGGTCCACGGCGACCTCGATGCAGCCGCGTTCCTCGCCGTAGTGCAGATACGTCGAGGGCCTGCCGACGAAATAGAACTTGCGGTTGTGATCCAGTTCGCTGAGCTGCCGGTCAGGCCCGATCACCGGTCGCCGGATATTCACGTGATTGCAGACTGTCGGGTTGCGCTGCCCAGGTGTATAGGGCCGGATGGTGGTGAACACCGCCCACGTCTCGTCCAGGGTGTGTTTGTACCTTCCGGTGAACACAGCCGGGGTCTCCCCCAGAGCCAGGCGGAGCGCCAACAGCTCGTCCCAGTAGTAGTTCTTGCCCAGTTTCTGCATGTGGGTCCTCCAGAGCTGACTGTGCTGCCGACGGCGCTGCTTGAGGACTGGGCAATGTGACCCTGGTCTTCACCTTGCTCCTGCGGCACCCCTATTCCACGCGGGAGCGCAGCATGGACACCAGCAGCGGCATGAACACCAGATTGTCCGCGGACAGCTCCATTTTCTCCGGATAGATACAGGTCAGCTCCTTGTGCTTGTCGGAGTGGAACACCTTCACCTGCGCCGAGCCCAGCTCCCCGTGCAGGGAGTAGGTGCGGTACTTGCCGTTCCCGGGCCGGGTGGCGGTGATGTCGTCCACCTCCAGCCCAAACCCGCCCGCCACCCGCATGAGGGCCTCGCGCACCCGGTCGTGCACCTGCTCGACGGGCCGACCGTTCAGGCTGACCCGGAACTCGTATGACCCGCGCTGCACGCCCGCAGGCGCTAGGTTCCATGCGAACTCTTCCTCAGGCAGCGCCATCGCCCGGCGCAGCTGCGCTTCCGAGAGAACCTGGTATTGCCCGGCCAGCACCTTGTCCACCGGCACAGGCGGGAACCCCGGGTAGCCCCGGGCGCGAACTTCCAGCTCGGCCTGGACCCGGCGGCGCAACTCTTCCGACGCCGCCATGATGCTCAGCCGCGCCCCCGTGAGGTGCTCGAAGGCCTGCTGGTTCGCCCGGCCCGACCCGTAGGCCCGCTTGATCACAGCCGCGTCGTCCCGGAAGTACGCGATCACGCCCCAGGGATCTTCCACAGCGAAGAGCAGTTCTTCTCCCAGAAACCCGTACACCTGCAGCAGGACGTGCAGGGGACGCCCCGGGGTGACCACCACCATCCGCCGGTGCAGCGACCCGGAAAGGTGAAGGCCCCAGGCTCTGGCTGCTGCCTCGTCACCATCCACCAGGACATGGGCGGGGAGACGGGGGTCCGGCGGCACCCGCACCTGCTCCACGGTGATGCCGGCCTGTGCGGCCAGCTCACGAATCCGCTCTTCCATGGACCTGGTGCTCCCTGCACTTGAGCCGTCCGGGCCGCTCATCCTCAACTCCGGTCCAAAGGCTCTGGCAGCTCATGGAGGACCTGCAGGTCGTCATACTGCTCGCTGATGTGTGCCAGAAACGCTGGCAGGCTCTCCGTCCGGAAGTCCGAACGGCTGCATTCGAAATGGGAGAACAGTCCGTCCGGTCCGGGATGGAACACGGCCACGCCCAGGGGTCCGGGCGTGAAGGGTCGCCGGGCACCGGGATACGGCAACCAGTCACGGGGAGGGGAACTGAGGTGCTCGCCGGAATCCCTGGGCCGCGTCACGTTGATCCGGGTGGCGTAAGGGGGCTTATGCGGGTGACTCTGCAACACGAAAAAGCGCTTGCCACAGCGCTGCTCGACGTGGGTGTAAAAGCGGAAGAACACCTGCTCGCGTGAGAACGACATGGACCTGGCCTCCTGGGAAGGCTCAGCATACGTGAGGACCCCCGCAGGCCGGTCCCACGTTGTGGTCCGGACCGGATTCTGCTTGTTCCATGACCAGCCACGGCACACTGACGGCACAGCCCTTGGAACAGGATAAAGTCCCACCAGGTGCGGAAAATCCCCTGCTGTGCCATGGTGCCATGACCTGGCGGAGAGTGAGGCAACAGGGACAGGTGCCCCCACCGGTCTTCCCGGGCGAGGGCCGGGGCGGTAGTGACGCGGTAGTGACAGATCGCCCCAGGAAGACATCTCAAAAGGAAGAACCCCGCACTAGGCGGGGCTTGTTCTGGTGGGTCGTGTAGGAATCGAACCTACAACCCGCTGATTAAGAGTCAGCTGCTCTGCCAATTGAGCTAACGACCCAGAGCGAAAGGGAGTATACGGACGCCCCAGCCATCTGTCAAGGGCCGCCCCCCGGCTCCGGCACGCCCGAAGCGGCCAGCAGGAGGGCGCGAATCCCCCCGGCGAGGTACAGACTTCCCGCCACCAGCAGGGTGCCACCGGGCGGGGTGAGGTCCAGGGCGCGGGCGAGGGCCGCCGCTGGGTCCGGGTGCGACTCCCCGCCGTGGGTATGGGCGAGGACTTCGGGAGGCGTGGCTGTCTCTCCCGGCGCGGTGAAGACCCGCACGGGCGCGACGGCAAGAAGGGGCGCGAGGGTGGCGGCGGTGTCCTTGCGCGCGAGGTTGCCGAACAGCAGCACGTCGGCGCGCGGCACGGAGGCGGCGAGGGCGCGGGTGGCGTGCGGGTTGTGAGCGCCGTCCACGAGGACGACCCGCCCGCCGACCTCGAAGCGTTCGAGCCGGGCAGGGTAGGTGGTGTTCAGCGCGGCGTCCACTCCCGATTCATGGCCGAGGAGCCGGAGCGTTGCCAGGGCGAGGGCGGCGTTGGTGTGCTGATGAGCACCCCCCAGCCGGGGCGGGCGGGGCAGGGCGAAGAGGGCAGGGTGGGTCTCCGGGGTAAAGAGGGGAGCGCCGACCTCCGCCGCCACCTCCCGCACGACCGTCAGTGCCTCCCCGGTCGCGGTCGTCAGCAGGGGGACGCCGGGGCGAGCGGCGAGGGCCTTGTCACGGGCGATGTCGTGCAGGGTGGGGCCGAGGGTCGCCACATGGTCGAACTCCACATTGGTCAGGGCCACCGCGCGGATGCGGGAGAGGGCCTGCGTCGCGTCGCTCACGCCGCCCACCCCGGCCTCCATCACGGCGACCTCGACTCCCTCACGCGCGAACTCCCGGCACGCGAGCGCCAGCGTGAGGTCGAAGAAGGCGGCGTCGGGGGCGTTCGCCTTCGCCCAGCCAATGAAGTCGGCGGTCCGGGCCGGGTCGAGGTCCCTTCCCCCGACGCGCACCCGTTCCTCGTAGCGGGTCAGGTGCGGACTGGTGAAGCGGCCCACGCGGGGGCCGCAGGCGAGCAGCCCGGCCTCCAGCATCGCGCAAGTGCTGCCCTTGCCGTTCGTGCCGACGACGCGGAGGGCGTCGAACTGGCGGTCCGGCGCTCCCAGGCGGTCGAGGAGTGCCCGCGCCGCCTCCGGCCCCCGTGCCCGGCCCGCGCGGGTGCGCGAGAACAGCCACTCGTGGTCGGGCGCGGCGGTCATGTCCCCCAGGCTAGCGCGTGTACCATGCGGGCCGTGACGGACGCACAGGAACGGCCCCGCGTGGGCGTGGTGATGGGCAGCCGCAGCGACTTCGAGACGATGGCCGGGGCACTGGGCGTGCTGCAAGACCTCGGCGTTGGCTACGAGGTCCGCGTCCTGTCCGCCCACCGCACGCCCGCCCTCCTCGCCACCTACGCGGCCCGTGCCGAGCGGCTGAACCTCGCGGCGATCATCGCGGGGGCGGGCGGCGCGGCCCACCTGCCGGGGATGCTCGCCGCCTTCACCCGCGTGCCCGTCCTCGGCGTGCCCGTCCAAAGCCGCGCCCTGAGCGGTCAGGACAGCCTGCTGAGCATCGTGCAGATGCCCGCCGGGGTGCCGGTCGCCACCTTCGCCATCGGCCAGGCGGGGGCGAGGAACGCCGCCCTCTTCGCCGCCGCCATGCTCGCCATGACCGACGAGGCGGTGCGTGACCGCCTGACCGCCTTTCGCGCCCGTCAGACTCAGGCCGTCCTCGACGATCCCTTCTTCGACGGCCACCCGCAGGCGGGGGCGGAATGACCCCCTCATCCCTCGGCATTCTCGGCGGCGGCCAACTCGCCCAGATGCTCGCCCTCGCCGCCCTGCCCCTCGGCGTGCGGGCCGTGGTACTGGAACCTGACCCGCAGGCCCCCGCCCGCCTCTGCGCCGAACACATTCACGCCGCGTACACCGACCCGAACGGGCTGGACCACCTCGCCGCCTGCGACGCCGTGACCCTGGAGTTCGAGAACGTGCCCGTGGAGGCGCTCGCCCGCCTGGAGGGCCGGGTGCCCGTGCGGCCCGGCGGAACGCTGCTCGCCCGCAGTCGGCACCGGGCGCGCGAGAAGGAGGCCCTGCGTGCGGCGGGAGTGGGAACAGCACCCTTCGTGCCCATTGAGGCGGAGGCCGACTTACCCGATGCGTTGGAGCAGGTGGGGGGCCGGGGTCTCCTCAAGACCTCCGAACTCGGCTACGACGGCAAGGGACAGGCGCGGGTGAACTCGGCGGTGGAGTTGAACGCTGCCTGGGAGCGGCTGGGGCGCGTTCCCTGCGTGCTGGAAGGGCTGGTCGCCTTCGAGCGCGAGGTCAGTCTGGGCGTGGCCCGCACGGCGGCGGGGGAGGTCGCCTTCGGGCCGCTCGTGGAGAACACGCATAGGGACGGGATTCTGCGGACGAGCGTCTTCCCGGCGCGGGTGCCGGGCGGCACGGAGGATCAGGCCCGCGACCTCGCCCGGAGGGTGGCGGAGGCGTGGGGCTTGGCGGGCCTGCTGACCCTCGAATTCTTCCAGCTTCCCGGCGGCGAACTGCTCGTGAACGAGGTCGCCCCCCGCGTCCACAACAGCGGGCACCTGACGCAAGACGGCGGGGGCATCAGCCAGTTCGAGGCGCAGGTGCGCGCGGTGCTGGGGCTGGGGCTGACCGATTGGTTCCCTCTCCACCCCTGCGCGATGGTGAACGTGGTGGGGACGGCGGACGGCTCGGAACCCGATTGGGCCGCCATAGACGCCCTCCCCGGCACCCGCCGCCACCTCTACCACAAGGCTCCTCGTCCGGGCCGCAAGCTGGGGCACGTGAACCTCGTCGCGCCGGAGAGGGAGACGCTCCACGCCCGCCTCGCCGAGTTGGAGCGGCTGATTCCGTGACCCCGCCCCACGTCCCCGCCGAGGTCCGCACACCCCGCCTTCTCCTGCGCTCCCCCCGGCCCGAGGACGCGCCCGCCTTCCACGCGGCCATCCACGCCTCACTGCCGGAGTTGCAGAGGTGGATGGTGTGGGCGCAACAGCCGCTCGACCTGCCCGGCACGGTGGAGAATCTGCGTGAGGCGGCCCAGCATTTCGGGACGCGCGAGAACCTGCGTTACCTCGTCTGGAACGCGGACGGCACCGAACTGGTTGGCAGCAGCGGATACCACGCGCTCGACTGGCGGGTGCCAAAGGGCGAGATCGGGTACTGGATTGCCACCGCGCACGCCGGGCGGGGGTACGCAACAGAGGTGGCACGGACGCTGACCGACTTCGGGCTGGACACGCTGGGCTTCCGCCGCATCGAGATTCGCTGTGACGCCCGCAACGAACGCAGCGCCCGCATTCCCCACGCGTTGGGCTACCGTCTGGACGCGACCCTCGTGAACGACGCGGTGGCCGCCGACGATCCTACGGTCCTGCGGGATACGTTGATCTTCAGTGTGACGAGGTAAGGGAGGCAGAAGGCCGAGAGCTTCCGGGAGCCTTCTGCCCGCCCATCAGGGCGTGATCCGTGTCCCCGCCTCCCCCTGCGCCGCCGCCCCCAGCACGCCCGCCGTCATGCCACTGGCGATGACCGCGTAGGGTGCCCCGGCTCCGAGAGCGTCCAGCGCCGCCCGCACCTTCGGAATCATGCCGCCCGCGATCCAGCCCTCGGCGAGGCCCCCCTCCGTCTCCGCATGGGTGAGGTGGGGGGCGCGGCTCGCCGGGTCGGGGTAGGCGCGGTACACGCCGTCCACATCGGTCAGGAAGACGATGCCCTCACCGAGCGCCCCGGCCACGGCCCCGGCGGCGGTGTCGGCGTTCACGTTCAGGGCGTCCCCGTCCGGCCCGACCGCCACGCAGCCCACGACAGGCGTGAGTCCGGCACCGAGCAGGGTGCGCAGGAGGTCGGCATTCACGCCTGTGACCCGCCCCACCCGACCGAGCGCGGCGTCCAGCACCTCCGCCCGCAGTAGCCCGCTGTCCCGCCCCATCAGCCCGACCGCCGCCCCCACATCCTGACTGAGCTGCTTGTTGAGCTGACACAGCGCCATCTCCACCACGTCCATTGCCCCCGGTGAGGTGACGCGCAGCCCGCCCCGGAACTCGCTGGGAATGCCCCGCGCCGCCAGCTCACGCTCGATCACCGGCCCGCCCCCGTGAACGACCACGACCGGGTGGGTGGCCCGCAGCGCCGCGATTTCCCCGGCGACGGCCCGACGCAGTTCCAGGCTCTTCATGGCGTTGCCGCCGTATTTAACGATCACGGGGGGAGTCTAGAGGTCGGGAGGAGAGTCGAGAAGTCGAGAAGTCAGGGAGTCGAGAGGTCCGGGGCGTTCCGAGGTGGCTAGACCTTCAGACTTCTCGACCCCTCGACCGCGCGCAGCGCATTCCCCCCCGCCGGGACCGCCAGCGGCCTGGCATACCACGTCAGGGCCGGGCGGGCGTCGAGGGCGAAGGTGTAGCCCAGGCGTTCCCAGAAGCGGGCACCGCGTGGGTTGTCGCCGATGACGCTGGCGAGGATGCGGGTGGTGCCGCGCGGGGCACGGCGCTCCAGGTCGCGGACGACGCGCTCGCCCAGGCCCTGCGACTGGCGGTCCTCGCGGATGAGGAGGAGGTTGATGGTGAGGTCGCCGGGGTACGGGTAGTCGTGCTTGCAGTCGAGGCTGCCGAACAGTTCACCCGCGTCGTCGTGCAGGAGTTCGAGGCGGCGTCGGGGGTCGAGGAGGGCGATTTCCACGTCGCGCGTCAGTTCGCCCAGGGGCGGAATGCGCGTGCCGAGCAGGGCGAAGTAGCCGGGGGCGGCGGTGTACAACGTGTGGAGCAGCGGCGCGTGATGCAGCGCCAGCGGCGTGACCTTCAAGTTGGGTGCCTCCCGTCCGGCGGGCGGGGTGGAGGGGAACACGGTGGCCGGACTGGGTGCAGCATACGCCCCCTCTCCGGACCGAAATCGTGAATTGTGCGACTGCGCCGCCTGAGACGGACTTCACGCGCCGGGGGGGAGGGGTGCGCTACCCTGCTGGGATGACGTTCGGCCCCGGCTTCTACGCCTCCCGCCTCGCCCGTCCGGGAGCGGTCCTCGCGCCGATGGCGGGCTACAGCGACGCGCCCCTGCGCCAGCTCGCCGCTGAACAGGGAGCGCTCTGGACCGTCAGCGAGATGATCAGCGCGCGCGGGCTGGTCCTCGGGGGCGACACCGAGCGCCTCACGTTGGGCCGCCCCTACCCCGGTGAGGCCAACCGGGTCGTTCAGCTCTTCGGGGCCGAGCCGGACCTCCTCGCGCGGGCGGTCCAGAGGGCCGAGGCGTGGTTTTCCCCCGCCGCCCTCGACCTCAACATGGGCTGTCCGGTGCCGAAGGTGCGCGGCAAGGGCGGGGCCTGCCTCCTCCAGACCCCCGAGGTCGCCTACGCGTTGGTGCGGGCAATGCGCCCGGCCACCGCGCTCGATGTGAGTGCCAAGATTCGCCTCGGCTGGGACGAGGACCGCAGCGTGGAGGTCGCGCAGGGGTTGGCGGCGGCGGGGGCGAGCCTGATCACCGTCCACGGGCGCACGAGTGCCCAGCGGTATACGGGGGAGGCCGACTGGGACGCCATCGCCCGCGTCGCGGCGAGTGTGGATGTGCCCGTGGTCGGCAGCGGCGACGTGCGGACGCCCGCGCAGGCCCGCGCCCGGTTGCGCTCCGGGGTCGCCGCCGTCATGGTCGGGCGCGGGGCGGTGGGCAATCCGTGGCTCTTCCGCGCGCTCGCCACGGGCGACGACGCTGTGCCGACGGTGGCCGAGCGTGCCCGCACCGCCCTGCGCCACGCCGAGTTGCAGGCGACCTTCTACGGACCGGACCGCCGGGGCCTGACGAACATGCGCCCGCTGCGGAAGGTGCTGCCGGGCTACCTCCCCGACCACCCCGAACTGCGGGACGCCCTCGTGACGGTGGAGACGCTGGAGGACGTGGCGCGCGTGCTCTCGCCCCTGCTGTCGGCCCCTGAGGGCCATCCGGCCCCCACCCCCCTCCCGCCCCCCCAGTTCGGGCGGGGGCAAACGTCAAGAGACCTGTAGAAGTCTTCACGCCGGGCGGCGGGCCTCGGGGTATGCTGGTCTGGCCCATGAACGTCCGCGAATACTACGCCTACCTGTCCGCCGCCCGCGAGCAGCTATGGAACTTTCTGCGGGCGCTGCCCACCTCCGACCTCGACCAACCCCTGATCGACGGCGACCGCTTCCATAACATCAAGGACCTGCTGCTGCACGTCACCGATCTGGAGGACCACTGGATTCACGGCATCGCGCTGGGGGACGGCGTGGCGGGGCGCTACCCGCACGACTGGGTTCAGCCCCGCGCCGAGCAGTACGACCTCGGCTGGATCATCGAGTACGGGCGCGAGGTCGGAGGCCGCACCCGCGCCCTGCTGGAGCGGGAGCCGGACCTGGACCGCGAGGTCAAGCTCGTGCAGGACGATCCGGCGAGCGACACCGTGACGCTCGACCAGCTCCTGTGGAATGTGATGACCCACGAGGTCCGCCACACCGCCCAGATCGTCCTCCTCATCCGCCAGCTCGGGCACACGCCGCCGTGGCTCGACTACCTGCGCTTCGCCCGCCCCCACTCCGCCCGGCACGTGCCCTCCGGCGAACCCGACTCGCCCGAACCTATTGCCGACGAGGACCTGTAGCCGAGGCGTCCAGCCCCCGGCCCCACCGCTTCCCGCTCAGAGTGGAAAGCAGAAGGCCAACACCACGCGCCCCCTGCCTCTGACCCCCTGCACCTCCCAGCACCCACATTCGCTGGGAAGCTACTCTTCCCCAGCCCTGCGCGGGATGAACACGTCCCCGGGCGGGCGAACGAGCAGGCGGTCCACGCGCGGGCCGTCCACGTCCACGACCTCGATCTCCCAGTCGTCCGCTCGGGCGAGAGCGCCGACCTGCGGGAACTCGCCGAGCGCCTCCAGCACGTACCCGGCGAGGGTGCTGAAGTCCTCGCGGGGCAGGGGGGGCAGGGGCAGCTTCCCCCGCAGGGTGTGCATCGGGATGCCGCCGTCCACGAGAAAGGAGCCGTCCCCCCGGCGCACGATCAGGGCCTCCCCGGTGGGGTCCTCCACCCCCGCGAGCGACGCGAGCAGGTCGCTGATGGACAGGACGCCGCTGAACTCCCCGTACTCGTCCACGACGACCGCAAGGCGCTGGTGGCCCTCCCGTTCCAGCCGGGCGAGGGCGTCCTCCGCCCACGCGGTCTCGGGGAGAAACACGGCGGGCCGCACGAAGTCCGCGAGGGGCCGCCCGGTGTGCAGCGAGCGCAACACGTCGGCCACGGCGACCTGTCCGACCACCTCGCCGGAGGCGTCGCGCACGGCGTAGCGGTCGTGTTCCTCGGCGAGGATCGTCCCCACCGCCTCCGCGATGGGCGCGGTGAGGCCCAGGGTCACGGCATCCACGCGCGGAGTCATCAGGTCGCGCACCCGGCGGTCGTTGAAGCGCAGCACCGACTCGATACGCCCCTGCTCGGTCGCCTCCAGGCTGCCGCTCCGGGCCGCCTGGTTCACGACGGCCCGCACGTCCTCCTCGGTGACGAACTCGGCGGCCTCCCTCCGCATCCCGAACAGCCTCAGCAGCCCGCGCGAGGTGCCCTCCAGAATCCACACGACCGGGCGCGTGACCCGTGACAGCACCATGAAGAAGGGCGCGACCCGCGTCGCCAACCCCTCGGGGTCGCGCAGCGCCACCCCCTTCGGCGCGAGTTCGCCCAGCACCAGCGACAGGAAGGTGACGAGCAGGACGACGGCGACGCCCGCCGCCGCGTCTGCCCGGTCCCCGAGGAGGGGGCGCAGCAGCGGTTCGAGGTGGCGGGTGAGGTTGCCGCCCGCGAAGACGGCGCTGACGGTCCCGATGAGGGTGATGCCGATCTGCACGGTGGCGAGAAAGGCACCGGGCCGCTCGATCAGGCGCAGGGCCGCCGCCGCGCCGGGGTTGCCCCGCGCCGCCTCCGCCTCCAGCCGCGACCGCCGGGCGGAGACCACCCCCAGCTCCGAGCCGGAGAAAAAGCCGTTGAGGACCAGCAGCCCGATCAGGATGCCGAATTCCAGCAGGGGGTTGCCCACGGGGGGCAGTGTAGGGGCCGCCGGGGTGAGCTTTCCTTCATGCCCCGCTGACGACGCGGGCAAGTGGGGCAGGGCGGCTATACTGCGCGGGTTATGCGTACGGTCACGATAGGGACGCGCGGCAGTAACCTCGCGCTCGCGCAGACCCGCTGGGTGGTCGCCCGCCTCAAGGAGGAATGGCCCGACACCGACTTCCGCATCCAGACCATCAGCACGGGCGGCGACCGCAACCGCGCGAGCCTGGAGGCGATGGCGCAAAGGGGCGACAAGGGCTTCTGGGTCAAGGAGATCGAGGAGGCGCTGCTGGGGAAGCGCATCGACATCGCCGTTCACTCGCTCAAGGACCTGCCCACCGAGCAGCCGGAGGGCCTGGAGATTTCCTCGATTCCCCGGCGAGTAGACGCCCGCGACGTGCTGATCGGCAAGGAGGGCAGCAAGCGCCTTGCCGACCTGCCGCCCGGTGCCCGCGTGGGCACGAGCAGCGTGCGCCGCAAGGCCTTCCTGCGCGCCTCCCGCCCCGACCTTGAGATCGTCAACCTGCGCGGCAACATCGACACCCGCCTCGCCGCGTTGGGCACCCCCGACTACGACGCGATCATCCTCGCGGCGGCGGGCCTGATTCGCACCGAGCAGCGCCACCGCATCGACGAGTTTATCGAGCCGGACGTTCTCCTCCCCGCCCCCGGTCAGGGTGCCCTCGCGCTGGAGACCCGCGCCGACGACGACCTGAACATCGAGGTCGCCTACGCCATCCACGACCACGGCACGGACGACCGCATCACCGCCGAGCGGGAGTTCCTGGCGGGCCTGGGGGCCGGGTGCCTCGCCCCGGTGGGCGCTCACGCGACCGTCAAGGGCGGCGTGCTGACGCTGGAGGGCTGGGTGGGCGCGCTGGACGGCAGCCACGTCATCCGCGCGACGACCTCGGGCGACCCCGCCGAATGTGCCGACCTGGGAGCCGAACTCGCCGCCGACATGCTGGGGCAGGGGGCGCGGGACCTCATCGAGGCGGCCCACGTCTGAGCGAGCGGACCAGCTCGTGACTTCCGCCGCCGCCCTGCGCCTTGCGGTCGTTCACACGGGGGGCACCATCGCCAGCCGCCCCAGCCCGGACGGGACGGGAGTGACGCCGCAGGCCGCGCCCACCGTGCCGGGGCTGGCGGGGGTGAGCGTGGTGGACCACCAGCCCTTCCGCCTCCCCAGCCCGCACGTCACGCCGGGGCACATGCTGGCGCTGTCGCACCTCATCACGCGGCTCGCGCCGGGGCACGACGGGGTGGTCGTCACCCACGGGACGGACACGTTGGAGGAGACGGCCTTTCTCCTGCACCTGACGCTGGGGGTGGAGGCGTCCGTGGTGCTGACGGGCAGCATGCGCCACGCCGAGGAACCCTCGTGGGACGGCCCCGGCAATCTGCTCGACGCCGCGCACGTCGCGCTGCATCCCGCCAGCCGGGGGCGCGGGCCGCTCGCCGTCTTCGGCGGGGACATCTTCGACGCGCGCACGGTGACGAAGGTCCACACGACCGCCGTGGACGCCTTCGGGGGCTATCCTGGTCCCATCGGGCGGGTGGACCGCGAGGGTGAGGCCGCCCACGTCCGCTTCTTCGCCCGCCCCGAGGCGCGGCCCACCTACGCTCCGGCGGCGCTGACGGCCCGCGTGGAGATTCTGTACGCCTACGCGGGCTGGACGGGGGAAGGCTATGCGGAAGCCGAGGCCCGCGCCGACGGTCTCGTGATCGCCGCGCTGGGCACCGGGAATCTCCCCGCCGAACTGCTGCCGCTCGTCGCGGGAACTGCCGCCACGGGCAAGCCCGTCGTGATCGCCACCCGCACGCACGCGGGGCCGGTCATTCCTGTCTACGGCTACCCCGGCGGTGGGGCGACCCTGGTTTCGGCAGGCGCGATTCCCGCGAGTTTTCTCAACGCACACAAGGCCCGGCTGCTCCTGATGGTGCTCCTCAGCCTGGGGAAAGGCGGCGCGGAGATTCGGCGGGTGTTCGGGGAAGGGGCGTTCTAGCAGGCCTCTGTCACGTTGCATGGGCGGCCAGGTGCCGTCAGGATCCCACTTCCCCCTCCTCCAGGAAGAAGGCGATGTCCGTCTCGTAGGCCTGGGGGTTCGGGGTGTCCGGCACACTCTTCACGTAGAACTCGGCAGTCACGCCCGTGATGCTCAGCCCTCGCCGGAGGGCCTCTTCCACCACGGCGGAGTACGCGGCCCCCGTCTTGTCGTAGGGTCCCACGAAACGCCCGACGAAGGCCCTGCCCCCCTCGAACGTCCTGACCTCGATGCGCCCCTGGGGGTCGGCTTTCCCCACGACGGGCAGACAGACCTCGGCGAGGCTGCCTTCGCCCTGGTCGTCGTTGTCATGCACGAAGAAGCTCGGGGCGTCACTCGGGTAGCCCCGGGCCTTCGCGTACAGCATCAGTTCACGCAGGGCTTCGGGAATGACCTCGTAGTGGGGTGGCCGCAGGCGCGTGCGGATGCTCAGGGTCTGGCGGGCGGGAAGGTGCTCGATGCGGTAGTCCATAGGAGCCTCCTGAAGAAAGGCGCGCAGGTGCAGAAGTGCCCGGTGTCGGTGCTCGATTTCGGCGCTCAGCCACTCTTCATGACGAAGCAACACCTCCCTCGCGCGGTCGGGATGGTCGAGGATCAGCCGGATGTCCTCAATGGGCAGGCCGAGTTCACGCCAACGGCGGATTCGGACGGCCCGGTCGATCTGGGCGACGCCGTAGTACCGGTAGCTGGTGGACTCGTCGACGTACTCAGGACACAACAGGCCAATCTCGTCGTAGTACCGCAGGGTTTTCGTGGGCAGGCCGGTGAGGACGGCGAACCGGGAGATGATCAGGCGACCTCGCATCTCCCGGCACGCTAAGCGTTCCAGCCACGGGAGAGTCAAGCTCAGGCCGAGCAGTGGGGTGGCGAAGTCGTGTTAAGAGCCGTCAACCTTCAGCAAGGCGTGTTTTTCCACGTTCGGTCCAGACCACTCGGTCAGTCACCTCGGCCCGATGCTCTACCGTACCCCCATGAAGCTCTGCCTTCCCCTGCTCCTCGCCGCGCTGCTTGTCCCGCCCGCGCTGGCGCAGGGCATGACGATCACGCGGCCCTCGGTGCCTGCGCCCGCCTCTCAGCCGCCCACCGCTTCTCCAGCCCTGCCCGCCGACCTCCCCGCCGGGTGGCGCGTGCTGAGTGGCCGGGTGCGCGCCCCCGCCGAGGTGCGGCTGCCCGCCGGGAGTGTCGTCACCGTCGCCATCGAGGACGTGTCCGGCCAGACGGGCCTGAGCCTGTCGCGCGTGCGGGCGAGCTTCCCCGTCTCGCGCCTCTCGACCCCCTACCGGCTGGAGTTCAACGGCAGCCGCCTTCGTCCGGGCCGCACCTACGCCGTGACCGCTCGCATCACAGACCCAGGCGGTCGCGTCCTCTACCGCACGAGTGTCATCCAGCCGCTGCCGGCGGCGAGGAGCGCGGTGCAGGATGTAGTGGTGGAAGGAGTTAGGGATTAGTCGTTAGGAGTTAGGGGGCAGTCCGATCCTCCTAATACCTCTCCCCTAACGCCTCACCCCTTCACAGGTTCCACCCCCCCGCCACCTCCAACTCCTGCCCGGTCACGTAATCGCTGGCCCGCACGAAGTACATCGCCGCGTCCACGAGTTCGTCCACGGTGCCGACGCGCCCGGCGGGAATCTCGCGGAGGGGCTGGCTCACCGAGGTCTCGATCACGCCCGGCGAGACGACATTCACGCTGACACCCGTACCCGCCAGCAGCTTGCCGAGGGCGTGGGAGAGGTGCAGCACGCCCGTCTTGGCGACCACGTAGGGCACGATGCCGGGCCGAGCGACGAGGTGCCGTGCGCCCGCGTAGCCGAGGTTCACGATGCGCCCGGAGCCTGCCTCGCGCATCAGCCCGGCGGCCTCCTGGCAGGTGGCGAAGGTGGCGGTGAGGTTGGTGGCGAGCATGTCGGCCCACTCGGCGTCGGTCGTCTCCAGCAGCGGCTTGTGGACGTAGTTGCCCACGTTGTTCACGAGGACGGCGAGGGGCGAGCCGGGGAAGGCGGTGTGGGCCTCCCGCACGAGTGAGCGGGCCGCCGACGGGTCAGTGAGGTCGGCCTGCAACGTGATCGCCCGGACGCCCCATTCCTCACACAATCGGGCCGTCGCGCGCGCGTCCGCCCCGCTGCCCCGGTAGTGGACGGCGACCGCGTACCCCTCGGCGGCCAGGGCCACGGCGAGCGCCCGCCCGATGCCCCGCGCCGCGCCCGTGACGAGGGCCGTGCCCTTCTCACTGCCGCCTGTCACGCCTCCACCCGCTTCAACGCCAGCTCAACGAGTGTCCGCGTAACGGTGTTCAACGGGTACTTGCCCGCTTTCGCCAGTGGCACCCACGCCCACTCCTCAATCTCCTCATTCGGAGTGACCACATCTGTATCTGTGCGAGCAAAGAAGTCCACCAGCAGCATGTGGGCGGGCTTGTGGAACTCGGGGCTGAGGACGGCCTCCTGCGTCTGCGCGTACCTCACGTCACGCAGGCCCAGCCCCGTTTCCTCCCGGAACTCGCGCACGACCGCCGCCTCCAGCGTCTCGCCCCAGTCCACCTTGCCGCCCGGCACGCCCCACAGTCCCCGCCACTTCGTCGTTCGGACGAGCAGCACGCGCTCCTCCGGTCCCCACACGAGCGCCCCAACGCAGACGACGGGTTTGTCCATGAGGGGCAGGGTAAGGGTTGTGGGGTGTGGGAGGGGCGTTTCTTTTCCTACGGCCCACACCCCACAACCCACTACCCCCTCCGGTGCCGCAGCACCCGCCGCTCCAGCCCCACCACCGCCGAGTACAGCGCCACGCCGAGGAGGATCAGGAGGACGATGGCGGCGAACTGGCGGGGCGTGTTGTAGTACGCGCGGGCCTGATTGACCGCGAAGCCGAGGCCGGGCTGGTTGCTCACGAACTCCCAGACCACCGCGCCGATGAGGGCGAGACTCAGCGCCAGCCGCAGGCCGCCGAGCATGACGGGCAGGGCGGCGGGGAGTTCCAGCCGGGTCAGCCGCTGCCACGGCCCCGCGCGCAGGGTGGAGAACAGCTCGTGGTCGGTCGCCCGCACCTCCCGCACACCGACGATGGTGGCGACCATGACGGGGTAGAGGGCGCTGAGCGCACTCACGAGGACGGCGGGCACCAGCTCGAAGCCGAACCACGTGATGAGCAGGGGCGCGAGGACCACGATGGGCGTGCTCTGCGCCGCGACGACAAACGGGCTGAGGAAGCGTTCCAGCGCCCGCGACTTGCCCAGCGGATAGCCGATCAACGCCCCGACGAGGCTCCCGAGCAGCGCTCCGAGGAGCGCCACGCGCGCCGTCCCCCACGTGAAGGTCAGGAACTCGCCGGGCGTCTTCACCAGCTCCGCCCAGACCTGCGCCGGGCCGGGGAGGAGGAAGGGCTGGTTCAGCACCCGCGCCCCCAGCGCCCACAGCCCCAGGCCCGTGAGGAGCGCGGCGGTCGGCGCGAGCCAGCCCAGGCGGACGCGGTTCGGGGCTTCCACCCTCAGGCGGGTGCTGTTCCCCGCGCCCAGCAAGGCGCGCAGGTGCGCCTCGGTGGGGGTGGCGGCGACCGGGGTGTGGGTCTGCTGGCGGGTGTCCAGCAACTCCACGATGCGCCCGCCGCGCAGCACGGCCACCCGGTCGGCGAGGGTGGCGGCCTCGCGGATGGAGTGGGTCACGAGGACCGTCGTGCGGCCCGTCTTGTCGTGCAGGTGGCGCAACTCGGCGTTGAAGCGTTCGCGCACGAGGGCGTCCAGTGCGGCGAAGGGTTCGTCCAGCAGCAGCACGTCGCCGCTCTGGGCGAGCGCGCGGGCCAGCGCCACCCGCGCCCGCATCCCGCCCGAGAGCTGCCCCGGAAAGTAGCCCGCGTAGGCGTCCATGCCCACCAGATGCAGCGCCTCCCCCGGCGCGAGTCCCCCTCCCGCCCCCAGGTCACGCGGCAGCCGCACGTTCCGCAGCGCCGTGCGCCAGGGCAGCAGGCGGTCGTCCTGAAACATCAGCGCCGGGGGCGAGGCGACCTCCACCGTCCCCGATTGCGGGCGCAGCAATCCGGCGATAGCGCGCAGCAGCGTGCTCTTGCCCTCGCCGCTGGGGCCGATCACCGCCAGGAACTCCCCGTGCGGGACCGTCAGGGACACGCGGTCGAGGATGGTGAGGCCACCCAGCCGCACGGTCACGTCGTCGAGCCGGATGGCGATGCTCTCCCCGGTCGTCACGCGGCGGGCCTGCCCCGCGTGTTCACGAGCAGGACGCCCGCGATGGCGATCAGCCCGCCGATCAGCGCCATGCGGCCCGGCACCTCGCCCAGCCACAGCCACCCGATCAGGACGGCGAAGACCGGGCTGACGTAGAGGAAGGAGGTCGTCGCGCTCGCCCCCACCCGCGAGATGGCGAACGTCCAGGTGAGATAGCCGAGAACCGATGGAAAGAGGCCGAGGTAGATCACGGCGAGATGCGCCCCGGTGGGGGCCGAGGCCAGCTCCGCCCCGAAGCCCGGCAGGAAGACGAGCATGGGCAGCGTGCCGAGAAGGAGGCTCCAGACCGTGAAGTGCAGCGAGTTCATCCTCCTGAGCAAGGACCGCTGAAACACGAAATACAGGCTGGTGCAGACGGCGGCCCCCAGGATCAGCAGCGCCCCGCGCGTGAAGCCGAGGTCCTGCCCGCGCCCCAGCACGATCAGGGCCACCCCGCCGAGGCTGATCAGCGTCCCCAGCCATCCCAGCGCGTTCAGCCGCTCGCCCGCGAAACGCGTCGCCAGCAGCGCCGTGAACACCGGCCCCGCCGCGACGATCAGGCTCGCCGTCCCCGATGGAACCGTCTGCTGCCCGACGTTGAGCAGGACGTGATAGGCGGTGATCCCGCTCAGGCTCAGCACGAAGATGCGCCCCAGGTCGGCGGGGGAGGGGAGGGGGATGCGTGCGAGGATCGCGTACAGGCCCAGCGCCGCGCTCGCCACCAGGAAGCGGTAGAGGGTGAGGTGCCCCGGCGAGAACGCTTCCAGCCCCGCCCGGATGCCCGCGAACGCCGACGCCCAGAACACGATGGTGACGAGGATCGCCGCCAGCGAGAGCGCGTCCAGTCGCCCGACCTGCGGCGCGCGGGAGAAGGCGAGGCGGGTCACGGGAACCCCGGTCCTCTCCTGAAGGGTGCGGAGCCGAGCGCGGGCCGAGTCACGCCCGCCAGCCTAGCGCGGACACACGGCGGCGCGAGCGTGAGGGGCAGGTCAAGCCGGGCACATCCGCCGCCCGCCGGGGTTCGGGGAGCATGGCCTTCCAGCAAGCCACAACCCAGCAAGCCACAACTCAGGAGGTCCACCGATGGACGAACGGAATCCGGTCAACTCGACACAGCCGCAGGGCCAATCCCAGGAGTCGTACATGGGGGGCAGCGGCGACCAGCCCGACATCACCACCAACCTCGACCCGGACGTGCCCGGCGGCCCTGTCACCGCCGCCGACCGCGCCGCCACCGAGGACGCCAGGAAGGGCTACGAGGGGTCCGGGCAGGAGGGCGCTATCCCCACGGACGAACAGAGCGACCCTGCCCGCCAGATGGACAACAGCGGGATGCTCCGCCCGAGCGGCGAGGGGCAGGACGCGGACATTATCGGCGCGAGTGGCGAGGACAGGAACGAGAATCGCTGAGGGCCGTTCCATCCTCGATCTCAACCCACTTCCCATCACCCTATGTTGCTGGCGGCTGGAAGCTGGCCGCTGGCCGCCCCTCCCCACCGTCGCCCTTTAATGTGACTTGGGCAAGACTTCACCCGGCTCCATGAGAACGGGGCCTAGACTGCCCGGAGCGGAGGAATCATTCATGACGAACAACAGCAGTGGGGAGCAGGGCAAGGGGATGGATCAGGGCCGGATGGTCAGCGGGGTGGCGGGCGGTGCTCTCGTGCTGCTGGGCCTGCGTCAACGTGGCGTGCTGGGGCTGGGCATGGCGGCAGTCGGCGGCTACCTCGCCTACCGCGCGGCAAC